>NZ_JBNATZ010000023.1:0-17176 GCF_049701015.1 Desulfofundulus sp. | reverse complement strand
TGTATACCTTCTTTTTCGGCAGTAGCTTTAAATGCATCCGCAACAGCTTTAGAAAATGGGTCGTTGATCCCAATAATAGCAATTGACCTGGGTGCCGGTTGAACATCCTTCGCTAGTGTAGTGATAGGGCAACTTCCGGTAAGATCCACCGCAGGAATAGTTCCAAACGTATATTTAAATTTTTGTCTCCAGATCAACGGAGATTCAGCTGAACCCGTGATCATCGGGATCTTATATTTTTCCAGAATTGGTGCTACTGCCATAGTTACCCCGCTGGTATAGGGACCCAGGATGAAATCTACTTTTTCCGAGGTAATCATCCGCTGTACAGCGTCCGCTCCTGCTGTAGGATCGCTTTGATCATCAGCATAAACCAGCTTTACCTTGTAACTTTTGTCACCGATTTTGATACCGCCTTTAGCGTTGACGGTTTCCGCCCAAAGTTCATAACCACGGCGAGTTACGTTACCTCCGTATACTTCGGGACCTGATAATGAAGTAATAACGCCAATTTTAAAGTAATCCCTTGCTTCCCCAGCTTCTTTTTGACCTTTAGTGTTCACTCCACAACCGGCAAGGATAACTAACAAAAATAAAAACAAGGTGGCAATCACACTGATTTTAACTAGCTGCTGCTTTTTAATCAAATGAGAAACCCCCTTTCTTTTAGTAAATTCTAAGTTCGTTCTACACTTCTTTCATGTTCAGATGCAGCCCCTTTCTGTAACCACTGTTTATTTTGAAAAGGTTTATATAGTTTTGAAGATTGCAAAAGATATGCCTCTAAACAAACTCCCCAAAATTATAAACCACAACTTGTTAAAATGCACTCTTGCATCACCGGCATTTGTTCTGCAGGTATAAGAACCTGCAACTCAAGGCTTTCACCAGGTGAATGTTTTCATGCATTATGAAATGCTAAAACTAATCAACTGCCAATACATGATAGGCTCCGGGAATCTGGTAGTCTCTAAGCCAGCACAGCTTCCCGATTATCTTGATAATCGGCACTTTGACCCAGCCATCCCCGCAGCCACATGGCCTCGCTCAGGCGCCGTACGGCCACCAGGTACGCACAATCCCGCATATTCAGATCCTTGCGGGCCCTGTACATTTGATACACTTCTTTAAAGGCGGCCACCATCTTTTCCTCCAAACGGCGGTTTACTTCTTCTTCAGACCAGTAATAGCCGGTATTGTTCTGTACCCACTCGAAGTAGGAAACGGTTACACCGCCGGCATTGGCCAGAATATCGGGAATTACAAAAATCTTTTTCTCATTCAAGAGCCGGTCTGCACCGGGAGTGGTGGGGCCGTTGGCTCCCTCGCCGATAATCCTGGCTTTAATATTGCGAGCATTTTGTTCGGTAATCTGGTTTTCCAGGGCCGCCGGAATGAGAATGTCACAGCTCAGGGCCAGCAACTCCTCGTTGCTGATGGGACGGCTGCCCGGATATCCCACTACGGTTCCCGTATTTTTCTTAAACTGAAGCACCGCCACCGGGTCGAGCCCCCGGGGGTTATATATGCCGCCGGAAGAATCGGATACGGCAATAATGCGGCAGCCCATTTCGTACAACAGCCTGGCGGCAATACCCCCCACGTTGCCATAGCCCTGCACGGCAGCGGTAGCACCGTGCAAGTTGATCCCCAGCGCCGCAGCCGCTTCCCGCACCGCAATGACACAACCCCTGGCTGTGGCCTCTTCCCGACCGAGGGACCCGCCTACCACTGGCGGCTTGCCGGTAATAACCCCAAACTCGTTATGCCCTTTGAGTCCGGAAAATTCGTCCATCATCCAGGTCATAATCCGGGCGTTCGTGTAAACATCCGGAGCGGGAATGTCCTTCTCCCGGCCCAGTAACGGGTACATGACCTTGATATAACCCCGGCTCAGCCTTTCCAGTTCACCGGAGGACATCTCCCTGGGGTCACAGGTCACACCACCCTTTGCGCCACCGTAGGGCAGCCCAACCACGGCACACTTCATGGTCATCCACAGGGCGAGGGCTTTGACTTCGTCCATATCCACATCCGGGTGGAACCTTATTCCCCCCTTGAAAGGACCCAGTACACTGCAGTGCTGCACCCGGTAGCCGGTAAAAACCTTGATGCTGCCGTCATCCATTTTCACCGGTATGGCCGCCGTCAGTACCCGTTCCGGATTCCGAAGAATTTCGTAAACCGCCGGGTTGAGGTTGAGCCTTTTTACCGCCGACAGGACGTGGTTACATGCCAGTTCAAAACTGTTCAACCGCCTGCTCATCAAATCACTCCCCTTTAAGGGTTTACCCCGGAAGCTTTCCCTCCGGAGGCTTACCCCTTTAAGGGCGCAAAAAGCATGCCAGTCCTGATAACCCCAATTGGTATAACATTTTTAAGACTTCCACAATTCTCGCCAAAGCAACAGATGCAGATTGACATTAATCCGAACCAGCTCAGATCAGGACGGCACAATTCCCGCTTCTAACCATGCCTCTGTATTTAATGCGGCATGGAATTAAATCTAATGCCTATTTACATTATTCTTGCATTTCCCCGTTCTTTTCCGTTTGCTCCCCGCAGGGTTTGCGCGGTACTTCTGGATCTTCCTTACAATGGTGGACTGGTTGACCTGAAGAGCGCTGGCCATTTCGTAGGTAGTTTTGCAACGCTGGGACGCCAGCATAATCAATTGCCTTTCCACCTCATCGACGGCCTGTTTTAAGGGGCATATCCCCAACACGTATACTTTGCCGGGAAGTTCGCCGCTTGAGTTAATAATATAATCGGGAATGTGTACCGGTTCGATCACGTTGATGTCGGTGGTAACCATCAACCGCTCGACCAGATTTTCCAATTCCCGCACATTACCCGGCCAGTGGTATGTTAGCAACCTGTCCATGGCTTCCGGAGAAAAATGTTTGTTCATGTCATATTTCAGATTGAACTTATTGACGAAATGCTCAATCAACGGCACAATATCTTCTTTGCGATACCTCAGGGGAGGGATGGTAACCGGGACAACATTCAACCGGTAGTAAAGATCCTCCCGGAACAATCCTTCCCTGACCATTTTTTGAATATCCCGGTTTGTGGCGGCAATAAACCTGACATTAACCCCAATTTGCTGGTTTCCCCCGACACGCATCAGCCTTTTTTCCTGAATAACCTGTAACAGCTTGACCTGCAAATTCAACGGCAGGTCCGCCACCTCATCCAGAAAAACGGTTCCCCCGTCACCCATTTCAATTAAGCCCTTCTTCCCTTCACGCCTGGCTCCGGTGAAGGCACCGGGCTCGTAGCCGAACAACTCCGATTCCAGCAGGTTTTCGGGTATGGCTCCACAGTTGATGGTGATAAAGGGGCCTTTATCCCGCTTGCTCAACTTGTGAATGCGGGAAGCAATAACGCCCTTGCCCACACCGGATTCGCCGGTAATGAGGATAGTGGAATCCACCTGGGCCACCCGGTCCACCAGGTCCAGAACCTGTTTCATCTGGGGGCTTACTGCAATAATTTCCGTATTTTCCAGTTTTTCTTGACGCAGGTACATCACAAGCCGCCGGTAGTTGTCCACCAGTTGTTCGGTATCTTCCAGCCGCTGCTTTAAATTGATCAGCTCGGAGACATCACGCGAGTTGACCACTATACGGGTGATTCTGCCAGAATCATCAAAGACCGGGTTTCCCGTAACGATGAGAGTCTTGCCCGTTCTCGTGTGCTGGACCATGGTCACCCGCTTTTTTTCCTCAAAGACCCGGCGGGAAACAGAAGGGTTGAAATAACCCTCCTGCTCCATTTCGCGGTAATGTTTTCCTATGATTTTTTCAACCTCTATCCCGTAGTAGGTTTCTCCAATCTTGTTAATCCTGCGGGTGTACCCCTCACCATCAACAACGTAAATCTCATCATAAGACGAGTTAAAAATGGCTTCCAGCTCTTCTTTGGCTTCCCTCAAAGACTCGTACAGGGAAATATCCTCTAAAACCAGCATCTTCCTGCCAGTGCCCTCTTCCCCCACCAGCGGGTTGACCTGTACGGCCACCTTCTGGCCATTTACCTCCATCTTTATACTGGAAGGGGAACCGTCCTGCAGCCATAAATGCTCTACCAGGGTAGCGGGCAATACCTCGCAGAGTTGCTTCCCCGTAACTGCATTCCTCTCCATACCCAGGAGATTTTCAGCAGCCCGGTTCATAAATTCCACCCTTCCCCCTGCCTCAACCAGCAACAACCCCACGGGTACGGAATCAAGCAACGCAGGTGTCTCCAGCAAACGAATCCCTCCCCCGGATGAGCCAGCCGGTGTACCGTCGCAAACCAATAGCTTGCGACCGGCCACCTTTGAAGACCGTGATTAAACAGGACCCAGCTCTGGTGTAAGCTGGGTCCCGTATTTAAATGCTCTCAGGCGATCTTTTCCACCCGCACGGCGCAGACTTTCAACTCGGGTATCCGCGCTACCGGGTCCCGGGCCGAGTTGGTCAGCTTATTGATGGCCACCTCCGGGAAGTGGAAGGAGGTGAAGACTACCCCCGGCGGCACGATGTCCAGAACCCTGGCAGTTACTTCCACCTGTCCCCGGCGGGAGATGACCCGTACCCGTTCGCCATCTGCAATGCCCAGGTTCCGGGCATCAGCGGGATTGATCTCCAGGTACTCACGGCCGTAGTATTCCTCCAGCGTACCGGTGCGCAGGGTCATGGTCCCGGTATGGTAGTGGAAGTGACGGCGTCCCGTATTCAGAATGAGCGGATATTCTTCGTCCGGCAACTCTGCAGGGAGTACGTATTCTACCGGGTGGAACTTACCCGGCCCCCGGGCAAATTTGCCCACGTGCAGGATGGGCGTTCCCGGATGATCCGGGGTTGGGCAGGGCCAGACAAGGCTGCCCTGCTCTAAACGAGCATAGGAAATGCCACCGTAGGAGGGAGTGAGGCGGGCGATTTCCTCCATGATTTCCGCCGGTGAACTATATTGCATGGGATAACCCATGGCCCCGGCCACTGCACAGATAATCTGCCAGTCGGGTTTGGCTTCCCCTAGCGGTTCAATAGCTTTGCGCACCCGCTGCACCCGCCGCTCGGTGTTGGTAAACGTGCCGTCCTTCTCGGCAAAGCTGGCTCCCGGCAGCACTACATCAGCCAGGCGAGCAGTTTCCGTCAGAAAGATGTCCTGTACGACCAGGAAATCCAATTTTTCCAGGGCGTGAACGACGTGATCGGCGTCGGGGTCGGAAAGCACGGGGTTTTCGCCCATGATGTACATCCCTTTAATTTCTCCCCGGGCGGCGGCTTCAATCATTTCCCCTACGGTAAGCCCGGGTTCGGCTGGCAGTTCGTCCACACCCCAGGCCGCGGCAAACCTGACCCGTACATCCTCTGCTGTCACGCTCTGGTAACCCGTGAGGACGTTGGGCAGGGCCCCCATATCGCAGGCTCCCTGGACGTTGTTCTGCCCCCGCAGGGGGTTCACACCACTGTGGGGCTTACCTATGTGCCCGCACAGCATGGCCAGATTGGCCACGGCAAGAACGTTGCCGGTACCGCAGATGTGCTGGGTGAGACCCATGGTATAAAGAATGGTGGCGTTTTGGGCCGTAGCGTAACCCCGGGCCACTTCCCGGATCACCTCAGGGTCGATACCGGTAATTTCTGCCACATATTCAGGTGTATATCTGGCTACGGCTTCCTTGAAGGCATCAAACCCTTCAGTGCGGCTTTCCACGAATTCCTTGTTCACCAGGCCTTCGGAAATAATCACGTTGGCCAAGCCGTTTAAAAGTGCGATATCCGTACCCGACTTCAACCGGAGGTGGTGGTGGGCCAACACGGCCACCTCTGTCCTGCGGGGGTCAACTACCACCAGAGTCGCACCGTTGCGCACGGCCTTTTTCACCTGAAGGCCGATGACGGGGTGTGATTCTGTGGTGTTGGTCCCGATGGCCAGGATAAAGTCGGCTCCCGCAATATCACCAATGGGGTTGGTCATGGCACCGCTGCCAAAGGCTGCCGCCAGACCGGCGACAGTAGGCGCGTGTCAGAGACGGGCACAGTGGTCTATGTTGTTGGTCCCCAGTACCGCCCTGGTGAACTTGCTCATCAAGTAATTTTCTTCGTTGGTACACCGGGCCGAGCTCAGGACTCCCAGGGCACCGGAACCGTATTCTTTTTTAATGGAGCCCAGCCTTTCGGCCACCAGTTCGATAGCCTCTTTCCAGCTGGCTTCCTCAAAGACCCCGTTACGCTTTATGAGAGGTTTGGTCAGGCGGTCGGGATGGTGAATAAAACCGTAACCAAAACGCCCTTTTACGCACAGGGCCCGCCCGTTGACTTCACCGTTACAGGACGTCACCCCCACCACCCGGCCGTCCTTCACGTTCAGGTCAAAGGTACAACCGGTGCCGCAGTAAGGACAGGTGGTCCGTACCTTCTTGACTTCCCAGGTACGGGCCGCCGCACGCAGGCCCTTTTCCTGCAGAGCTCCCACGGGGCACACAGCCACACAGTTGCCGCAGAAGACGCAGTCGGAACCGGCCAGGGTACTGTCCATAGCCGGGGTGACCCTGGTGTTGAAGCCCCGGTAGGCAAAATCCACCACATTTTTGCCCTGGATTTCAGCACAGGCCCGCACGCATTTGCCGCACAGAACGCACTTGTTCAAGTCCCGCACTATAAAGGGGTTGTCATCCTCAACGGGGTAACTGTGGCGCTCCCCGGCAAAACCGGCCTCCCGTACACCGTACATATAGGCGTAATCCTGCAGGCGGCAGTCGCCGTTCCTGCCGCAGGTAAGGCAGTCCTGCGGGTGGTTGGCCAGCAGCAACTCAATGATGGTCTTCCGGGCTTCCACCACGGCAGGCGAGGCGGTGTGCACCACCATGCCGCTGGTCACAGCAGTAACGCAGGAAGCCGGCAGGTTGCGCATACCCTCAATTTCCACCACGCACAGGCGGCAACCACCCCACGGGGTGAGCTCTGGATCGTGGCACAGGGTGGGGATGAAAATGCCCGCAGCACGGGCTGCATCCAGCACGGTGGTACCGGCAGGCACGGTTACCTGCCGGCCATCTATGGTTAAGGTAATTTCCGCCAACTGGGGTACCTCCTTTCAACATGATTTCCTATCCCGTCTTCATCCTTTGCCGGTGGCGCTCAAAGCGCTATGAGGATCTACTTCCCTTCCAGTTCTTTCATCCTGGCCACGACTCCCTCCAGACCCAGTGCTTCGGCCCAGGAAACGGGCACAAACCGTCCGTCCTTCTTCAGCATGGGGGTCACCGGCTCTTCCACGTAGAGCAGTTCCAGACCCAGGCGGCCTTTGAGGCAGAGGGGCCGGCCGGGGCCGGGTTCTTTAGCTGTAATACCGATCACTTTCCCGTCTTTGATGTTCAGCTCAAAGGTACAACCGTTTTCACAAAAAGTGCAGGTGACGGGTTTCTTCTGAATTTCCCAGGCGCGCCCCTTACCAACCATGGGCTTGTAGGTCAGTGCACCTACCGGGCAGACGGCCACGCAGCGGGCGCAATAAACACAGTCCGATTCCCCCAGGGGCAGGTCCATGGCCGTAACCACCCTGGTGTTAAAGCCCCGGTAACCGAAGTCAATCACGCCCCGCCCGTCAACGGCCTGACAGGTACGCACGCACCTGCCGCAAAGGATGCACTTGTTTTGGTCCCTGAGGATATAAGGGTTGGAGTCGTCCAGCGGGTGATTTTTCCTCTCACCGTGAAAGCTGGTCTGCCGAACCCCGTACATGAAGGCATAATCCTGCAAACGACAGTTACCGTTCTTTTCACAGGTCAGGCAGTCCTGGGGATGGTTGGCCAGCAGCAAATCGATAATGGTACGCCGCGCCTCAATTACCGCTTCCGAGGCAGTGTAGACCACCATGCCCTCGGATACGGTAGTCACGCAGGAGGCCGGCAGGTTGCGCATGCCCGATATTTCCACGATACACAGGCGGCAGCCCCCCCACCCCGGGATGGCCGGGTCGTGACACAGGGTGGGGATGAAAATCCCCGCCGACCTGGCCGCATCCAGCACGGTGGTGCCAGCCGGCACGGTCACCTTTTTCCCGTCTATGGTTAAAGTAACATTGGGCACTGAAAAGTTTCCCCCCTTCAACCGTTCCCTTACGGTATCACCCCAACGGCCAGCACCCGCTTACGCCTTTTCCACGGCGCCGAACTTGCACTTCTGCATGCAGTTGCCGCACTTGATGCACCGTGAAATATCGATAACATGCGGCTGTTTCTTTTCGCCGCTGATGGCCCCGGCCGGACAGGCACGGGCGCAGTTGCCGCAGCCGGTGCACTTTTCGGGATTGATGGTATACACCAGAAGTGCCTGGCAAACGTGGGCCGGGCAGCGTTTATCCCTGATATGAGCCTCGTATTCGTCCCGGAAATAGCGCAACGTGGACAGAATCGGATTGGGGCAGGTCTGTCCCAGGCCGCACAGAGCCGTGTTTTTAACCACCCGGGCCAGCCGCTCCAGGGTCTCGATGTCTTCCTCCTTACCCTGGCCTTCGCAGATGCGGGTAAGGATCTCCAGCATGCGCTTGGTACCTTCCCGACAGGGAGTACACTTGCCGCAGGATTCGGACTGGGTGAAGTTCAGGAAGAACCTGGCCACATCCACCATGCAGGTGGTTTCATCCATAACCACCAGGCCGCCGGAACCCATGATGGCCCCTGCGGAAGTCAGGGACTCATAGTCGATGGGCAGGTCGAGCTGTTCCTCAGGCAGACAGCCGCCGGAGGGCCCGCCGATCTGCACGGCCTTAAATTTTTTACCGTCCCGGATGCCGCCGCCCACGCCAAAGATGATCTCCCGCATGGTAATGCCCATGGGCACTTCCACCAGGCCGGTGTTGTTCACCTTACCGGTCAGGGCGAAAATCTTGGTACCCTTGCTCTTTTCCGTACCCATGGCAGCATACCAGGCGCCCCCGTTACGGATGATCAGGGGTACGTTCGCAAAGGTTTCCACGTTGTTGATATTCGTGGGCTTACCCCATAAACCTTTCTGCGCCGGGAAGGGCGGCCTCGGCCGCGGCATTCCACGGTTGCCTTCAATAGAGGTCAAGAGGGCTGTCTCCTCACCGCAAACAAAAGCTCCGGCTCCGGCCTTGATCCTGATGCGGAAGTTGAACCCGGAGTTGAGAATGTTTTCTCCCAAAAGGCCACATTCCTCAGCCTGGGCAATGGCTATCTTGAGCCGGTGAATGGCCAGGGGGTATTCGGCCCGCACGTAAATATAGCCTTCATCGGCACCAACGGCATAGCCGCAGATAAGCATTCCTTCCAGCACCGCGTGGGGATCCCCTTCCAGAACGCTGCGGTCCATAAAAGCTCCCGGGTCCCCTTCGTCGGCGTTGCAGACTACATACTTTTTGTCCCCTTCCGCGGCACGGACGAAGCTCCACTTCATACCGGTGGGAAAACCGGCACCACCCCTGCCCCGCAGGCCAGAAATCTTTACTTCTTCAATTACCTGCTCGGGGGTCATTTCAAATAGGGCTTTGGTCAGGGCTAGGTAACCGCCATTGGCCACATAGTCGGCAATTTCCTCGGGATCGATGTGCCCGCAATTGGCAAGCACCAGGCGCTTTTGCTTGGCGTAGAAGGGAACTGTTTCGTAGGTGAGGGATTTTTCACCGGTGGCGGGGTCAACGTAGAGCAGGCGTTCAACCACCTGGCCTCCCAACAGATGGCTGGACACAATCTCGGGAATATCCTCTACCTGCACCCGGGTGTAGAAAATCTTCTGGGGCTCTACAATCATTAAAGGACCCTGCTCGCAAAAACCATGGCAGCCGGTGATTTTAACCGAGACTTTATCCTTTAAGCCCTGCTTTTCCAGTTCCTCCAGCAGTGTATCCACCAGTTTGCGGGAACCGGAGGAAGTGCAACCAGTACCGGCGCAGATGAGAACCTGCTGCCTGGAGCTGTCTTCAGGCAGGTGGATATTTTCAAGAAACGCCCTGTATTTGGCCCGGCAGCTTTCATTTTCATGACACAGGGGCCCCTGCTGGCGGCATTTAATGTAATCCTGGCAGGGGCTGGCCGGGGAATGGAAACACTTCTCACAACATCTATCCATTAAAGACTTCATTTCTTTCGCCGCCCCCCTTCTATTCATACTGCTCGAGAACTTGGGCCGCCCGCTCCGGGGTCAGACGGCCATGGGTATCGTCGTTGACCATCATGACCGGTGCCAGGCCGCAGGCACCCAGGCAGGCCACCGTTTCCAGGGTGTAGCGCAGGTCCGGGGTGGTTTCGTTTTTGCCCACGCCGAGCTTTTCCGATACCGACTCAAAAACCCGGGCCGCCCCTCTCACGTGGCAGGCCGTACCCTGACAGATACGTACGATATTACGGCCCCGGGGTTTCAAGTGGAACTGGGCGTAAAAGGTGGCCACCCCGAAAACCTTGCTGAAGGGAACCTTCAGTTCGGCAGCTATCCTTTGCATCACTTCCCCGGGCAGGTACCCGTAAATCTCCTGAGCTTCCTGTAACAGCGGGATGAGCGCCCCTTTGGTACCACGGTACTTTTCAAAAACCTTTTCCAGGGCTTCTCTTTTGGCCGCTTCATCCTGACATCCACACTGACAGCTCACCAGAATCCCCTCCTCCCATTAATATCCCCTGCAGGTATAACAAACCTGCTTATCAGTACAACCATCAGCCTGCACATCACGAACGCACACGCCGACTAGCGAGTGTAAATAACCCGCTCCTCGGTAACCAGAATGTGCACCGGGCAATCGTGAGCCTCGGCGTAGACCTGTGGACGGATCTGCAGCTCAAAAGCCAGGGCCAGCCAGACGGTATCCGGCCTGGTGCGGGGCAAGAAGCGGTCGTAAAAGCCCCCCCCGTAACCCAGACGGTTGCCTTTCAGGTCAAAGGCCACCCCGGGTACCACCACCAGGTCCAGTTCCTCCGGGTCAAGAGGGCGCAGGCACTCCGGGCGGGGCTCCAGAATGCCCCATGTTCCCGGTGCCAGGTCCCCTGGATAATCCAGCAACAGGGACGGTGTAAGCCTCCTGCCGGCCACGTCGGTCACCGGTACGGCCACCCTTTTCCCCCGGGCCAGGGACTCCGTAATCAGAGCACCGGTCTGCACCTCATTGCGAAAATCCACATAGGCCATGAGGGTCCGTGCCCGGTGAAATTCTTCCAGGGACAGGACACGGGTCAAAATCCGCTTACTTTTTTCGGCTACTTCCACTGGAGAAAGGCTGCCCCGTGCTTTTAAGACATCCTTTCTTAATTCGCTCTTGCCCACCAGAAATCCTCCAAATGTCAGATTTCAATAACAATTTTTAATTGGTCTTGACAAAACAATTCGCCGGCAATTAAAAAGTTCCTCCCAGGTTGCCTTTACCTGAGCTTTAATGAGCCGGCGATTCCACTGAGTTCCTCTATAAAAGAAACGAACTCTTTTACCACAGATGTGTGGGACCTGTTTTTTTTATAAATTAAATAAAAGTTTCGAAGCAAGGAAAATCCCTTAATCCTCACAGGTACAAGCGTACATAGTTTTAATTCCTTTTGAACCGCCCACATGGAAATGATACTGGCTCCAAAACCAGCTTCTACAGCCTTTTTTACTGCTTCGGTACTCCCCAGTTCCATGACAACGTTTAATGCAGACAATTCCACCCCCGCTTCCCTCAACCGCTCTTCGGTAACTTTCCTTGTACCCGACCCCTGTTCCCGCAACACCAGGGGGAGCGCAACGAATTCATCCAGCGAGATAGACTTTTTGCCAGCTAAAGGGTGCCCGGCCGGAAGTACCACCATCAACTCGTCCTGCAAAAAGGGGCTGGCAACCAGTTCCTGATCGTCTACATGACTCTCCACCAGTCCTAAATCCAGGATGTTTTTTGATACCCGTTTCGCAATTTGCTCTGTATTGGTTACCTGTAGAAACACTTTTACCTGTGGATACTGATTCTTAAAACGGCCAATTACCTGGGGAATTACATACTCACCCAGAGTAAAACTTGCTCCAATGGACAGTGTACCCCTCATACATCCTGTAAGGGCAGAGATATCTTTCTCTGCTTCATCTACCAGGGACAAGATCTTCTCTACATAATTATACAGGACACGGCCGGCCTCCGTTAGATTCACCTGGTGGGTGTTGCGCTCAAATAACCGTGTGCCGAAGTGATCTTCCAGGGATTTAATTTGCATACTGATGGCCGGCTGGGAAATAAACAGAACCTGTGCTGCCTTTGAAAAGCTCTTTTTATCAGCTACTATCTTAAAGATATACAACTGGTGAAAGTTCATAGCTAATGCTACCTGCCCTTAACAACCAGAACGGGGATTTCTGATGCTTCCACCACTGCTTCTGCAACGCTCCCCAATGCTATTCTTTTAATTCCCGTTAAGCCGGTATCCCCTACGACAATTAAGTCGGCCTCCTCTTTTTCAGCAGTATCTACAATCTGTTTAACAGGATTGCCCCTTAAAAGTAGCTACTTAACATCTAAACAGTATACTTTACCGTACCTCTGAACAAGCTCCAGGCCAGCCAGTCCATAGCGGATCCTTTTACTCTTTTTTGCCAGGTGTTCCCACTGATCTTGCGGAACAACGGCCTCTTCACCGTGGGAGTCTACAAACACAGCAGTTATTTTTGCACCGTGACACCTGGCTAGAGCTACGGCATATTTAGTTGCTTCAATAGCCGGAGCCGAACCATCCACTGCTAGAATAATCCTGTTAATGGAAATACTTGCTACTTCCAGTTGATATCCTCTTAAAAGCTGCTCTGCCAGCCCGCTAACCATTTTAACACCTCCGAAGCCTAAAATGAACAATGCGAACAGCAGCAAATCCAGCAATCGAAATGACCAGGGATCCTAGCAAACCGACGAAAAATGATTTTAAGCCCATACGTTTAAACATTACAATATCAACGTTAAGTCCCATACCCGCCATGGCCATAATCAAAAAAAGATTGCTAATTTGCAGGATTAAAGAAGCAAGCTCATCTGGTATTAAACCAGTGGTTCTAAGGCAACTCATCCCGAGAAAACCCAGAAGAAACCAGGGAAATGATAAGTTACGCCACCTGCTACTTTGTTCCTTCTCCCCATTTTTCAAATTAAACCAGAGGCTTATTCCCAGGGTAACGGGGACCAGCAGGGCCACCCGGCCGAGTTTGGTTAAAAGGGCCATGTTAGCCGCAGAGCTTCCTGCCGACTGGGTTGCAGCTATCACATGTGCTATTTCGTGTAAGGTTGCTCCTGCAAAAACGCCGTAAGAAGTTGCATCCAGGCTCCAAAACGGGTGTAGTAGGATATATAAAACACTACCAATGGTCCCTAAAACGGCAACGCTTGCCACTGATACAACTGTCTCATCCTGGCTGGCCTTAACCGTTGGCGCAACGGCAGCTACAGCAGCAGCTCCACAAACACCTGTTCCTACCGCTGTTAGTAAAGCCAATCGCTCCTCTACAGCAAATAATCGTCCCAGGAAACAAATAATAACAATGGCCGATAAAATAACCGCAGCATCGAGAAGAATAATTTTGGGACCTGTTGCAACTATGGCATCGAGGTTGAGTCGAACACCCATCAAAATGATACCATAACGCAAAAGTCTCTTACTAGCGAAGTTAATCCCTACATTAGCTTGTTTATGGATCCCCATAACACCCCGCCAGCAAATACCAATTAAAATTGCAATAACCATGGGTCCGGATACAGAAAAAAAAGGTAGCGTGGCAATATTATGAGCAAGAATCCCCACTACTATAGTTAAAATGAGCCCTTGAATGCCACCGTGAAAAAAAACTTTGCGCTGAAGAATTTCAACCCTCACTTACGACCATCTCCCTTTGTCGTTTTTTTTAAAGTTTACCACTGGAAAGGGTAATAAGGGAAATACCGGTTAATAATAACCCTTATAAGGTAATATTTATAAGCGAATATGCGAACGGAACAAGAATGGACATTCAGGTCCACTCAGTTAAATATCTCCTGTCAAAAACTAAGAGCACACATTCTTACGATGTGTGCTCCAGTAATAATTAATCGTCATGAAAATCCTTAAACAAACGTGGCGAAAGTCTATTTCCACCTCTTAACGGTATTCCGCTGTGACTTCCTTCCCCTTTTTCCTGAGCAAACGGATTAATTGTTCGATGGTCCGGTGCTTGTAGGCGCAGTCTCCGGCCGGGTTCACGGCCAGACCCACGATAAAATGAACCAGATCCGCCCCAAGCAGGGTGGCCGCCAGCCGGCTGGCGCCATCCCGGGCCTTCTGCAAATCTTCGAGGGGCACCCCCTGGCGCAGGTGTTCCAGAGCGTAGAGCACGGTCAGCGTACCTTCGGTAACCAGGTCAATGCCGGTAATAAAGCCGACTGGCGGCACCCGGTCGCTGCGGGTGGAAAGGTCCACCTCTATTTCCCTGTTCAGAACGCGGGCCACAATGTTGGCCGTGGTCCCCCCGCAGACCACCTTCACTCCGGGTGAGTGCACCAGTTTCTCAACTATCAGGGCATCGGCGGACCTGTCCATGGGAGGTCCGATCATTACCGTCACCCGCCGCGGGGTGAGGGCTTTCACCACCACT
Source organism: Desulfofundulus sp. (assembly GCF_049701015.1). Lineage (NCBI taxonomy): Bacteria > Bacillati > Bacillota > Clostridia > Eubacteriales > Peptococcaceae > Desulfofundulus > Desulfofundulus sp. The sequence continues at coordinate 2,594 of NZ_JBNATZ010000023.1, read as the reverse complement.
ACGCTGGCATCGTCACCCGGCCGGCCGGCATAAAGATGGCGGCACCGCTGGATTAATTCCTTTGCCCAGGCTGCCGCGTCCAGGTTTTTGGCGGCCAGCTCCAATAGAAAGGTGCGCACCCCGTCCCAGCCCCAACCCCGGTTAAAGACGCCGCCAATGCCCGCGTGCACCACCCCGTCACTGATCAACACCAGCCAGTCTCCTGCCTGAAAATCGAAAAAAGCCTCCGAAATCTCTTTCTCATTGATCACCCGCCGGATGTGGCCGACTTCCCTTAGCTGAACCCCGCGGCCCAGGAAAGCCCTGGGGTTGTCGTATTCCACCAGATAAGCCCGGCCGCTGGTCATAACCTGCAGGATGGAAAAGGTGCTGTAAGCCAGCTTGCGTACCCTGCAGGTGGGCAGGGTCTGAACCAGGGTTTCAATGACTTCCTCGATTTCCCCGCCCATGCGCAGCATGGTGGCTGCAGTTTTGGTGGTCAGAGAAGAGAGAATATTGGCCTTGACCCCACTGCCCAGGCCATCTGAAAGGACCACGATGGTGGACGAGCGGGTTCTAACCACCTCAATGCTGTCGCCGCAGAGTTCTTCCTGTTCTTTATTAAGCTGGGCGTGGGCAATGTCCAGGTATACTCTCATGGCTTTACTCCTGCATCAGGCGAATCAACTGGCTGAGCAAAACCTTGGTCTCCGCCGTGGTTTCCCCCAAAAGCCCGGCAATTTCCTGGGCCACCTTCATCTGCTTGTTAATGACCTCACGGGCACGCTTGATGGTCTGGGCTTTCATTTGCCTTAATTCTTCCTCTTGTCGTCTCTCGTGGGTGATGTCCACGAGGATACCCACCACAACCTCCCCTTTTTCCAGGGGGAAGATCACTTCCCGGATGATCCGGCCGTGTTCATCATAGGTATGCAGAACGTTTAAAGGTTCCCCGGTGGCCAGCACCCGGCGGAAGTTGGTGGCATCTATCAGTTGATCCAGCTTCCGGCCGGCAATTTCCTTTCCCTGCCAGCCAAACATCTCCCGGGCCGCCGGGTTCACTTCCAGGACCTCCAGGTGCCGGTTCACAATAATACAGCCGTTGGGCATGGCATTGATCACAAGGTTGGACATGGATTCCGCCCGGCGGCGCATGTAGGGGATACACATCTGCACCTCGGCCATCCCCCAGTAGACCGCCGCGGCCTTTTCCCGGCAGGAGTTATAGCCGCAGGCACCGCAGTTCAGTTCATCTTCGGGCGTGTACTTGCCCGTTTGAGCCAGTATTTGCTTGATGGCTTCCGCCGGCGGTTCGGGCCGGTAAATCTTGCGTTCCCGGTAGCGCCTCCGGAGCATGTTTAAGGGCAGGGGCCGGTCCTCCTCCCGTTTGAGGGAGGCGGCGGAGGATCCGGCCCGGAAATATTCAAGGACCCTCTGGCGGCGCACGAAAATATCCCCGGCAGTCTCCATGAGGGGGCCGGCAATACATCCACCGTTACAGGCCAGCAATTCCATGAAGGCCGGGGGGTGTTTGATATACCCCCGCTGAAGCTGCGAAAGAAAATCAATGCAGTTGTTCAACCCCGAGATGGCCACCACCCGGGTATCAAGCATATCGGTACTCATGGATAAGGTGTGCAGTGCACCACCTTCCACAGGAAAAAGGCGCGCCCTTTGGGGGTGGGGAGGGTCAAAGTCAACGGCCTCAAACTGGTCGGGGGAAAGCCCTTCTTCCTTGATCCACTGCCAGAGCTCATCAAATCCCAATGCTTCATCTACGGCATCGGGAAATTGCCTTGCTTCTTCTTTTTTGGCAATACAGGGCCCGATGAAGACCACCCGGCTGTGCGGGTAGTTTTGCCTGATCCACCGCCCGTGGGCGACCATGGGTGACACCAGGGGAACAAGGCTGGGAATCAGCTCGGGGTAATATTTTTCCACCAGGTTCACCACCACCGGGCAGGCAGTAGAGATGTACGATTTATCTTCAGGCAATTGCTTTTGCGCCCGGGAGACCAGTTCGGCCCCCCAGGAAGTTTCCTGCACCAGGTCAAATCCCAGGGCTTTGAGCATGGCAGGCAGGGCCAGGGCATACTCAGAAGGCAGCAGGGCTGCAAAGGAAGGGGCCACGCTGGCCACCACGGGGCCGCCGGAGGCAAGCAACTCCTTGACTCGCTCCAGGCTAGAGGAAACCTTTTTTGCTCCCTGGGGACAGGTTAAAACGCACCGGCCACAGAGGACACACAGTTCTTCCACAATGCGGGCACGCAGCCTGTCGTTTTCCGCTTCGATGCGGATGGCTTTGACCGGACAGGAACGGATGCAGCGGTAGCAGTCCCGGCAGCGGTCGGCCACGGTGGTGATGGGAAAGGTCGCCTGTTCACCCATTTAAAGTGCCCCCCCTTTAAGACAGCCTTTACCCTGAAAATAGTAATTGCCTGCAAAACGGCAGCGATTGTCATCCTCTTCATGGTAACGCTAAAAGCGTCAGTAAATATTCAGTGAACCTGGCTGGATGCGGCGCTGTCCCCGCTCACTCCAGTGCTTCGCGCCGAAAGCACCACGGCTCGCTTCGGGCCGGCTCTGGCTCTCTGCGGATTGCCCGCCAGTAATTA
>NZ_JBNATZ010000022.1:3712-17327 GCF_049701015.1 Desulfofundulus sp. | reverse complement strand
GTGGTAACCGGCCAGGGCCAGCAGAGTAATGGCTCCCGTTTATTACAGGTTACTTTCCGCGGTAACGGTTGGGGTCACGGCCTGGGTATGTCCCAGTACGGAGCGCTTGGCATGGCTTCCCGGGGTTATAATTACCAGGAAATCTTGAAATACTATTATTCAGGTGTCCAGATAGTTCCTGATTATGGAACCTGAGCTGGGTGATGGTTTTTTGGTTATGCAGTTAAGTGATTTTGACTACTATCTACCTCCGGAATTAATAGCCCAGGATCCCGCTCCCCGCCGGGACGAGTCCCGCTTGATGGTGCTGTTCAGGCACGATGGTCACATGGAACACCGGTTGTTCCGGGACATCGTGGAATACCTTTCCCCGGGGGATGTGCTGGTGATTAACGAGACCCGGGTTATTCCGGCCCGGTTGACGGGTTATAAAGTTCCGGGTGGGTCGGAAGTTGAAGTTCTCCTCCTGAGGCCGCTGGACGAGCGTCGGTGGGAAGCACTGGTAAGGCCGGGGCGGCGGTTGAAGCCGGGTACTCGCCTGGTCTTTGGCGGCGGCCTGGCTGAAGGGTTGATAGAGGATGTTACTGCTGCGGGCGGCCGGGTGATTGCCTTTACTTCGGCCCTGCCCTTCGAGGAGGTACTGTCCCGGCTGGGCAGGATGCCCCTGCCTCCTTACATAAAAAAATATCCTGAAGATCCCGAGCGTTACCAGACGGTTTATGCCCGGCAGGAGGGGTCCGCCGCGGCTCCTACTGCCGGGTTGCATTTTACCAATGAATTGCTCGAGAGAATTGAAGCCGGAGGCGTACGGCTGGTGCGGGTGTTACTGCACGTGGGACTGGGTACCTTCCGGCCGGTCAGGGTCCAGGATATCACCCGCCACGAGATGCATGCCGAATACTACGAGGTTACTGAAGAAGCCGCCCGGGAGATAAACACGGCACGCGCCCGGGGCGGGCGGGTGGTGGCCGTGGGTACGACCACCACCCGGTGTCTTGAAACGGTGGCTGACGCCGACGGGCAAATCCAGCCCGGGACGGGGTGGACGGATATCTTCATTTATCCCGGCTACCGTTTTAAGGCGGTGGATGCCCTGGTGACCAACTTTCACCTGCCGAAGTCTACCCTCTTAATGATGGTCAGCGCTTTTGCAGGGCGGGAAAAGATTTTACACGCCTACCGCACGGCGGTGGAAATGCGCTACCGCTTCTTCAGTTTCGGCGACGCCATGCTGATTATTTAGAGAGGTAGAGAGAGACGTGACCGTCTGTTTTTCCATTGTCAAGGAAGATGCACGCACTGGAGCCCGGGCGGGGGTGCTCCACACCCTCCGGGGGGACGTGGAAACGCCGGTGTTTATGCCCGTAGGTACCCAGGCTACGGTGAAAACCATGACGCCCGGCGAAGTGTGGGATCTGGGTGGAAGGCTGATCTTGAGCAACACCTATCACCTGTACCTGCGCCCCGGTGCCGATCTGATTCAAGAGGCCGGGGGGCTTCACCGGTTCATGGGCTGGCACGGGCCCATTCTCACCGACAGCGGGGGGTTTCAGGTTTTCAGCCTGGCGTCTTTGTGCCGCATTGCAGAGGAGGGTGTCTGGTTTCGTTCTCATATAGACGGTAGCGAACACTTTTTGAGCCCGGAAAAGGCGGTGGCGGTTCAGGAAGCCCTGGGTTCGGACATCGCCATGGCTTTTGACCAGTGTGCCCCCTATCCCTGCACTTACGAGGAAGCGAGGGAAGCCATGGAACGGACCAGCCGCTGGGCTCTGCGTTGTAAGGAAGCCCGGCGGCGTGGAGACCAGGCCCTTTTTGGGATCGTCCAGGGAGGGGTGCACCGGGACCTGCGGGAAAAAAGTGTAAAGGATCTGGTGGAGCTGGACCTTCCCGGTTATGGCATCGGGGGTCTGAGTGTGGGAGAGCCTAAAGAGCTCATGTATCAGGTTCTGGATTATACGGTCCCCCTCCTACCCCGGGCGAAACCACGTTATTTGATGGGTGTGGGGTCGCCTGACTGCCTGCTGGAAGGGGTGGCCCGCGGGGTGGATATGTTTGATTGTGTTTTGCCCACCCGTATTGCCCGCAATGGGACCGTTTTTACCCGGGATGGGAAACTGGTGGTCCGCAACGCTGCGTACGCCCGGGATTTTCGCCCCCTGGACCCGGAATGCGATTGTTATGCCTGCCGGCACTTCACCCGGGCATATATCCGCCACCTGCTCAAGGCTAATGAGGTGCTGGGTATCCGCCTCACCACCATCCATAACCTGCATTTTATTCTCGAGTTGATGAGAAATATGCGCCGGGCTATCTTGGAAGGTAATTTCTGCGAGTATAAAGAGGCCTTTCTGGCCCGCTGGAACAAAAATAATTAAATTTTTCTTTCCGGTTTAAAAAGGGAATTGCTTTTCCGGCACGAATATTAAACTGTCAGGGAGAAAGGAGGTTTTGCATGAACCAGCAGGTCGTTTCGTTGCTCTACATTGTAGCCCTGTTTGCACTGCTTTATTTCCTGCTCATACGCCCCCAGCAGCAACGGCAGAAAAAGCACGCGGAAATGATCCGTAACCTGAAGGTGAACGACCCCATAGTGACGATTGGTGGTATCTGTGGTACCATAGTCAAGATAAAGGATGAGACCCTGGTGGTGCGGGTGGCGGATAATGTGCGGATTGAGATCCTGAAAAATGCTGTTGCCCAGGTAAGACCGCGGGAGGAGGAAGAGGGGAAGGAAAAATAACCCTGGTTTCCCGGAAGAGTAGGTCGCTCCTACTCTTTTTCTCCGTTAGCAGGCTATTGGTTAAAAATACCTGGCGGTTAAAATAGATATTTTTTAAGGGTTCTTCATAGTTAAGGAGATGGGCAGTCTTTGATCACCCTGGAAGACATCAAGAACAATCCAATCGTTGACAGCTTCATCCGCAAAGGCAACGAGTACCTGGGAGTAATGGGTTTTACCGAGCATAGCTACAGGCATTTAAACCTGGTGAGCAGTATTGCCCGCAACATTCTGGAGCGGCTGGGCTACCCCAAAAGGGAAGCCGAACTGGCCGCCATTGCCGGTTACCTGCATGACATCGGAAATGTGGTGAGCAGGAACGAACACGGCATTTCTGGTGCGGTGCTGGCTTTTTCCATTTTGAACAGCATGGGCATGCACCCCGATGAAATAGCGACGGTTATCTCGGCTATTGCCAACCATGAGGAGCAGTATGGTCAGCCGGTGAACAATGTCGCGGCGGCTCTCATAGTGGCTGATAAGTCCGACGTCCACCGTTCCCGGGTACGCAACCAGGATTTTGCCACTTTTGATATACACGACCGGGTGAACTATGCCGTGGAGCATGCCTTTATCTGGGTGGACAGGGATAAGCGGACCATTACCATGGACCTTACCATTGACATCAATATCTGCCCGGTTATGGAGTATTTTGAGATCTTTCTCACCCGGATGACTCTTTGCCGGCGGGCAGCCAACTTCTTGCAGTGTGTTTTTGAATTAATCATTAACGGTTCCAGGTTGCTCTAGTGAGTGGAGAGGGGTTTTGCCATGAAGTGGAACAAGATTATGATGCTGGTATGCATTGTGGTGGTTGTGGCCCTGGCTACGGTGGCCGCGGTGGCGCCGGTCTGCCAGAAAAGTCCCTATTTGGGGAAATACCTGCCTCTGGTTAAGGATATCACCCTGGGACTGGACCTGCAGGGCGGGGTTCATGTGGTTCTTGAGGCCAGGGACACCCCCGAAGCGAAGGTCACGCCCGATACAATGAAGCAGCTGATGGCTGTAATTCAACGCCGCATTGACCAGTTCGGCGTGGCGGAGCCGGTTATACAGCAGCAGGGGCGGAACCGGTTGATTGTGGAAATTGCAGGCAGGGTAGACCCTGAGGAAGCTGTGCGTTCCATGGTCAAAACGGCCTACCTGGAATTTAAAACCATGGACGGTAAAACTGTGGTCACGGGTGCCGACTTGAAGGATGCCATTGAATCAAAGGACCCGGCTACGGGGCAGATCAAGGTCGACCTTACTTTTAATGCCGCAGGGGCCAGGAAGTTTGCCGATGCAACTAGAGCTAACGTGGGTAAACCCATTGCTATCATTCTGGATGGGCGGGTACTGCAAACTCCCGTCGTTCAGGAACCCATTCCCAACGGGAAGGCTCAGATTACCGGTTACCAGTCTCTGGAAGAAGCCCACAACATTGCCATCCTGCTCCGCTCCGGTGCCCTTCCGGTAAAGGTGGAGGTGGCGGAAAAGCGAGCTGTGGGGCCGGCCCTGGGGTCCGATTCCCTGGCCAAATCCAAACATGCCGGACTGGTGGGTGTGCTGGCCATCTTGATCTTCATGCTCATGTACTACCGCCTGCCGGGGCTGGTCGCCGACTTTGCCCTGCTGATATACGCCCTGATTGTGCTGGCTATTTACGTGGGGCTCCATGTGACCATGACCCTGCCGGGTATCGCCGCCTTCCTGCTGTCGCTGGGTATTGCTGTTGATGCCAACGTAATTATCTTTGAGCGCTTGAAGGAAGAGCTCCGCACCGGAAAGAGTCTGCGCTCGTCTATTGATGCCGGGTTCAAACGGGCCTTCACTGCTATTTTCGATTCCAACGCCACAACCCTTATCGCCGCCGTGGTGCTGTATTTCTTCGGGACGGGACCCATCCGGGGTTTTGCCATTACCCTGGGTGTTGGTATTGTGGCCAGCATGTTTACGGCCATTTCCGTGACCCGCTGGCTGTTGCATCTGATAGCGGCAAGTGGCCTGGTCAAAAACGCGAAAGCTTACGGGGCATAGGGGGGTATAGAAGGACATGCATTTCATCAAACTGCGGAAAATATGGTATGCCATATCCATTGCGGTTATTCTGCCCGGATTGATCTCCCTTATGCTTCAGGGGTTGAATCTAGGCATCGATTTTACCGGCGGCAATTTGATGGAGGTCCGGTTTGACAGGCCGGTGCCGGTGGAAAAGGTGCGGCAGGTGATGGTCGCCCAGGGATTGGAGGTCAGCCGGGGTATTCAGAAAAGCGGTGATTCCAATTACATCATCCGTACACGGCATTTGAGTCAGGATGAGTCGGACAGGCTGATAGCGGCTCTTTCCAAGCTGGGCCGGTGTACTGTATTGCGCAACGAGTCGGTGGGTCCGACCATTGGCCGGGAGTTGACTACCAAAGCGATCCTGGCCCTGCTGGTTGCTTCCGTGCTCATGGTTATTTACATCTCGATGCGCTTTGAATTCAAGCAGGGCATTGCAGCCATTATTGCGCTCCTGCACGATACCCTGGTCGTTACCGGTATTTTTTCACTTTTCCGGATTGAGGTGGACAGTAGCTTTGTGGCAGCTCTTTTGACGATTATCGGTTACTCCATAAACGACACCATAGTGATTTTCGACCGCATCAGGGAGAACATGCTGACCCGCAAGAAGGGGGAAAGCCTGGAAGACGTGGTCAACGCCAGCCTGTGGCAGACTCTGACCCGGTCCATCAACACGGTCTTAACGGTGATTTTCGTGCTGGTTGCCCTTTACTTCCTGGGGGGCAGTACCATCCGCAATTTCGTCCTGGCCATGCTAATTGGCGTGGTCAGCGGTGCCTATTCCTCCATCTTTAATGCCAGCCCCCTGTGGGTGGATTTCAAGCTTATGGAAAAGCGGGCCAGGTCGAAGGGTGCCCGTGCGTAGCGTGGAGAATGCAGCTGCCTGCATGAAAGTAAGATTGCTGGTAAGCAGTGGTGGCAAAATGCCACCGCTTTTTTGTTTAGCATTGAACGCACGGGGAAAATTAAAATTAAACCATGCTCGCGGGAGGCTGGTCCCGGTGGATGAAAGGGAAAGGCACATTCTGGAAGCCCTGCGGGACAAGATAACAGAACTATCCATTAACATGGAAAAAATGAAACTGGCCGAGTACGTTCAGCTTTTAGAACAGCCAGGGCGGTTGCTCTATGTTAATTTTCTTTCCGGACTTGCCAGGGGTGTGGGGATAGCAGTCGGTTTTGCCCTGCTGGGGGCCGTCCTGGTTGTTATCCTGCAGCGGTTGGTGATGCTCAACCTGCCGGTGATCGGCGGCTTCATTGCCGAGATTGTGACCATTGTCCAGAGCCGGCTGGGTGCACCTCCCTAAGGGAAGCACTGCCTGCATGTACGGTCCCATGCCAAATGAACAGGAGGATTTGCTCGTGGATGAACAACAACTGGCAGCCGTACGAAGGCGCCTGGAAGAGGAAAAACAAAGGCAGCTGGAGTTTATAAAAAGCATTAACGAGGGTGGGCTGGCCACTTCCATGGCCGATTCCATTGGGGAATTATCCCTTTACGACAACAATCCTGGTGACATCGGCACGGAATTGTTCGAGCGCAGCAAGGATTTTGCCTTACGGGAAGATGCCAAGATAAAGATCCGTGCCATCGATGAAGCACTGGCTAAGCTTGACCGGGGCACTTACGGTACCTGTGACATCTGCGGGGGGACCATTGACCCCGAAAGGTTGGAGGCAATTCCCTATACAACTGTTTGTTATCGCTGCCGCTTCGAGGATGAAAAACGTCCGGTCAGCTCCTACCGTCCTATTGAGGAAGAAGTCATCAAGGACCTGTATGATACCGGCTTTGATGAGGATATTGATAGTGTTATGTATGACCTGGAAGATTCCTGGCAGGAAGTGGCCCGTTACTTTGAACATGCCGAACAGGCTGAAGCCGGCGCTTACTACGGCTCCAATGAACTGGCCGAAGAGGACCGGGGGTACGTGGAAGAAGTGGAAAACATACCGTACGAAATAGGGGATGACGGTGTGATCTACGAGAACCGGCGGGGCTTTGACGATGAAAGCGTACCTTCCGAACGGATTGATGTGGGCATCGAACACAGCAAAAGAGAGGATGATAGTTCACCGTACGGCTAAAGTCCGGGTGTTTGGTGAACGTTTAGAGGCGGGGAAACAAGCTTGTCTCCGATTGCCCTGTAAAGAAGCGCTGTGCTATACTATCGATATACAACCGGAACGGGCCGGTAAGCTGTCCCTTTTAAGGTACGGCTTCATCTCCTGATGCGTGGCCGGGCCTCTTTATAGTGGGTGTGGTGGGCTTGGACGAGAAAATAAAAGTAGCCAGGTTCTCGGTAATTTCAAACGCCTTGCTGACGGGTGGGAAACTGGCCGTGGGTCTGGCCATGAATTCCGTGGGCGTTATTTCCGAAGCGATGCATTCAGGCCTTGACCTTATGGCGGCCCTGATTGCCTACGCCTCGGTACGCCAGTCCGCCTGTCCGGCGGATGAAGAGCATGCCTACGGCCACGGGAAGTTTGAGAACGTATCTGCCATCATAGAAGCGCTGCTTATTATCGCCGCTGGAGTCATGATCGTGTGGCAGTCCGTTCCCAAACTCCTGGGGGCCCGTGTAGTGCATCACCTGGGCCTTGGTATGGTGGTCATGGGGGCCTCGGCCGCAACTAACCTGGTCATCTCCGGCCTTTTGATGCGCACCGCCCGCCGTACCGGCTCTCCAGCTCTGGAAGCCGATGCCTGGCACCTGCGCACCGATGTTTATACGTCCGTAGGGGTATTTGTGGCTATGGTGGCTATTCAATTGACGGGCTGGTATATTCTGGATCCCATCATCGCCCTGGTCGTTTCTCTATTTATTTTCAAGGCTGCGTATGACCTCCTGCGGGATTCCTGGGGCAGTCTTGTTGATGCCCGCCTCTCTGATGAGGAAGAAGATTTGATCCGCCGTGTTTTAGCGGACTATGCGGGAGAGTTTGTGCAGTTCCACAACCTGCGTACCCGCAGGGCCGGGCCCGACCGCCATATTGATTTGCACCTGGTGGTTCCGGGTTATCGTCCCATTGCTCAGGTCCACCAGCTCTGTGACGCCATCGAAGACGATATTCGCAGGCAGCTGGCTGGAGCCAACGTACTTATCCATACCGAACCCTGTCGTCCCGGTTCCGACGACTGTCGTGTCTGCCGGGTGCACATCTCTCACACACCCTCCGGTGAACGAAATTGTGAAGACTGCCGCGCCTGTGCGCTTGATAACGGTGAGGCAGTGCCTGATGCTGGTGAGGGTGGTTGAAAAGATTTAAGCAGGAAAAAAACAGACGGAATCGAATGAGCAAAGGGGTGGAGGAAAAATCCTCACCCCTTTTGTAATTAACTTACAGCTTACATGCTCCCCCAAAAAAAGCTTGAACTGCGTAGTAATAAGTAATAGCTTTGTTGGTAGACCGGGGGTGGCATAACGGAGGGCTGAAGGATGGTGCAGCCGGTGGAAGACTTAGATCATCTCCTCGCTCTGGCCAGGGCGGGGGATGAGGCAGCCCGGGAAAAATTGCTGGCCGGGTGCCGGCCTTTTATTGCCCGGGTAACGGCCGGGCTCTGCCGCCGGCAACTGGAGTGGGGCTTTGACGATGAGCTCAGCGTGGCCTTCATAACTTTTAATGAAGCCATTGATCGTTACCAGGAAGACCGTAAGGTCCCCTTTCTGGCTTTTGCCCGCCTCATGATTAAGAGCCGCATCACTGATTACCTGCGCAAAGAGGCGAGGGCATCTGTCCATGTGGCCGGTTCATTTGACAGTGAGCAGGAGGACCTGTCCGGGAGCCCCTTTGAATCCTCGCTGGCCTGGCAGGATTATCTTGCCAGAGAGGCAACGCGGGAAAGGGAGGAAGAGATCAGGGATTATGCCAGGCTCCTCGCCGAATTTGAGATCTCTTTTTCTGAACTGGTACGCTGTGCACCCAGACATCAGGACACGCGGTGCGTTTTGCTGGAAGTCTCGCGTTGCCTGGCAGCTGAAGATTTCTTATTTGAACAACTGACCAGGACGAAAAAATTGCCTTTAAAAGAACTTTCCCTGCTTACCGGTGTGCACCGCAAAACGCTGGAGCGGGGACGTAAGTATATCATCGCCATGGCCCTTTTATGGCGTCATTGCCAGGAATTTTTATACCTCTGTCATTATTTGAAAGCCAGCGGTAGAGGAGATTGAAGGCAATGGTTACGGGGATCGTAGTGGAGATAAAGACCAAAACATGTATCATCCTGACCCCGGACGCCCGGTTCCAGGAAATCCCCCTGCCTGCCGGTGGAGTACGTCTGGGTGAAGAGATCTGCTATGTCCCTCGCAGGCACTCAATGTTCCGGCAGCTTGTATTGACTGCTGCGTGTCTTTTGATTTTCCTGGGGGCAGGTCTTCTATACCATGGCTGGTCGGCCCGGGCAGTGGCGTTTGTCTCCATGGACATCAACCCGAGTGTGGAAATGAGCGTGGACCGGCGGGAATTCGTGTGTGAGGCTAAAGCTCTGAATGCCGACGGGGAAATCCTGCTGTCCCGGGCTGGAATTCTTGGCCGTCCTGTGGAAGAGGCCATTAACACATTGCTTGCCAGGGCTGTACAATCAGGGTATCTCCTCCCGTTTCAAGAAAACGTCGTTCTCACTGCAGTTACCACGAAACATGGGCAGGAGGCGGAATTGCAGGCCGGGAAGATATACCGGACTATCGTCAAATCCCTTCAATCAACAGGAGTGCCGGCCGAGGTTGTGGTGGAAACCGCTACGCCTGAAATCCGCCGGCAGGCCATGAAGCTCGGCCTGTCCACGGGACGTTATTTACTGCATGTGGAGGGGAGGAAAAAGGGGCTGGATATCGGTCTGGAAGAATTGAAGCGGGAAAGCATGGCCAGCCTGGAGAAAAAGAAGGGTATGGTGATCGGGGAAGTGCTGGGCAAGCACGGCTGTGCCGGCCGGGTGGTTCTGCCCGGAGCTGTTTCCCGACCCGGTTCTGAAACCAGGAGTCTTCATCGCTCACCTGGTTTGGCGAATACAAAAGGTCTGGAACGGGTCTCCATAACGGAAGATAAAGCCCCTCGCGTGCACCCCGGTGCCGGTACCCCGGTACAAAAAAGAAGTCTTCCTGTTAAATATGCGGTACCTGACGAGGCCCGGGAACAGCCCGGACCGCACACCACCCGGGTAGTTCCTCCGCCTGGCTATGATCAGGAACATCACGACAAGGGACAAGGTGATAAAAGGCTCGAGGAACGTGAGGACCGGGAACCTCGCAATAGCGCCCCTCCCGGCCTCCCGCTTTTCACCCCGGACACTGACAAAATTCGCAATCAGGCTACTGACAGAAAAACGGAGTTGAAAGAAGATGCCGGAAGAGGTAATATCAAAAATAAGTTAATAAAAAGTTAAAAGGTGCCAGGCACCTCGAGGGGGTGACCAGGTCGCTTAAACGGGAAAAATGTGTGGAGGAGTTAATGGTTCTGGTGGACGCCTGCAGGACTATCCCTGCGGATAGCATTGTGCAGGATGTCCTTTGCCTGCTGAAAAGAGTTGTCCTGCAGTCACGGGCAGGAGCCATTCCACCCCTGGTGGTGCTGGAAGCAGACGTTCCCGCTGGATTGTTGAAAGTTGACCACCTGCTGGCCCTGGCCCACCTGCCCCTGCTCTGTAAGGAGTCCCTTGCCGGCTGGTCAATATCTTTTCCTTCAGAAGAACCCCCTTCCTACAACGGCCTGTTTACCTTACGTGCCCGGGAAATGGCCGGGAAAAAAGTTCGTGAGGTAATGCATCCCTTCCCCGTATCGCTAAAACCACGGGATTCGCTGAGCCGTGCGGCCTACCTCATGACCCGTACCGGTTTTGAAATCCTGCCGGTGGAGGAGGACAACCGGGTACTGGGTCTTTTGCGTGACAAGGAACTGTTTCTCGAATTGAGCAGGATCGTAACGGAGGTTAAGAAATAAAAAAAACCGCCGTTAAAGGCGGGTATGGTATGATTGGCGGGTATTTTTCTGTAGTTTGCGGTCCGTGGCTGCTTATACTTTTACACCTCGTTGTACCGGGACTTCATTTTTTCGGCTGCGGCCCGGTCTTGCGAGCGGTAGAGGTATCTGTTTATAAGTCTGGTAAGGAGTCCCAGCACGACTGCGACCGCCAGGGTTCCCCCCAGGGATATCAGACCGTGGTAGTGGTGCCAGAAGAGCAGGTAAACCATGGAAACCACGATGGACATGAGCATTAACGGGAAGGCCACCTTCATATAGCCCAGGAAGGAAATGAAGAGGCCTCTCTTTTCCGCCATGCCGATGACCACCACGTTGGCCGAGGCACCAATGACCGTACCGTTGCCACCCAGGCAGGCCCCCAGCGACAGCGCCCACCACAGCAGGTCCAGGTTCGTCATGCCACCCAGGCGCCCCATGTCGTGAATGAGGGGGATCATGGTGGCCACGAAGGGTATGTTGTCCACAAAAGCCGAGGCCAGGGCGGAGATCCACAGGATGAGCATTCCCGCGGGGATCAGCTTACCGTGGGTGACCCCGAGGGAGAAGCGGGCCACCGCCTCGATGACCCCCACCTTTTCCAGCGCTCCCACCACCACGAAGAGGCCGACGAAGAAAAAGATGACCGGCCATTCCACCGCGTGCAGGGCGTGTTCGGGGTCTTCACGGCTTATCAGCAGCAGCAGGCTGGCCCCGGAAAGGGCGATTACGCTGGACTCCAGGTGCAGGTACTGGTGCAGGACAAATCCGGCAATGGTGAGGAACAGTACCAGCAGGCACTTCTTCAACAGAACGGGGTCTTTGATTTCGTCCTTCTCATTTAAAGTCATGATTTTCTCCTGCAGTTCGGGACGGGCCACCAGCTGACGGCGGTAGATCAGGCTGAGGCATAAGACGGTCAAGATGTAAATAACTATAATGACCGGCGTCAGGTTGATCACGAAATCCATGAATCCCAGGTGGGTCTGGCTGCCGATCATGATGTTGGGCGGGTCGCCGATCAGGGTGGCCGTGCCGCCGATGTTGGAAGCGATAATTTCCGCAATGAGGAAGGGTACGGGGCTGATCTGCAGCTGGCCGGCGATGGCAAAGGTGACCGGCACGATCAGCAGCACCGTGGTCACGTTGTCCAGGAAAGCCGAAGTTACCGCCGTAACCAGGGAAAGGGCGGCCATGATGCGCAGGGGCTCGCCTTTTGATTGGCGGGCCGCCTTGATGGCCAGGTACTCGAAAACCCCCGTCTGGCGGGTAATCCCCACGATGATCATCATCCCCACCAGAAGACCGATGGTGTTGAAGTCAATGGCGTGTACCGCCTCTTCTGGTTTTAAAATCCCGGTTAGAACTACTATGGCAGCCCCGACCAGGGCAGCTACCGACCGGTGGATTTTTTCTGAAACAATCACGGCGTAGGTTAGCAAAAAGACCGCCGTGGCAACAATTACCTGGGTTTGCCCGGACAAAGTTAACCCCTCCTGTGAAGATTCAAATAGGCATCGCAGAGTTCCCGGTTGACTGAAAGTACTTCCCTGGCAAATTCGATCTGTTCCCGGGATACTTCCGGCAGGGCCGCCACCTGCTCTGGTGTGGTTACCACGGCCAGGGCGGGTATGTATTTGCCTTCGGGTATTTCCACACCATCGACCAGGGCACCGTGACCGACAAAACACCCCCGGCCCAGGCTGCTTTTTACTACCATGGCCCTGAACCCCACGAAGGTATCATCCCCTATTTCGCACGGCCCGTGGACGACCGCCCCGTGGGCCAGGCTGCACCTCTGACCTATAGATACACTGCCGCCTTTGAGACAATGGATGATCACTCCATCCTGGACATTTGTGTTTCCCCCAATCATAATGGGATAACCTTCGTCAGCCCGGATTACCACCAGAGGGTGTACCGAAACTCCATCTTTGATGACCACGTCACCAATGATAACCGCAGTCTCATGGATGAATGCACTCCCGCTCACCACGGGGGAACCACTGGATTTCCAGCTTACTGCCGGTGCCTGCTGTAACACTCCCTGGTATTCCTCCTTTGACTGAAGCGGGCCAGCCGTGTGCGTGCTGCTGGCCCGCTTCCAGCATAATTCTTACCAGTTTTGATTTTATTTTACCCCAGCTGGCTTTATTTTACCAGGCCTTACTTGAGCAGTGCCGGTACCCCCAGGACTGGCCAGACAATCAGGGCGAAGACGGCCAGCAGGGCAAGGGCGATGATACTGGCCGGGATGCCGGTAACGAAGAATTCACCTGCAGTGAACTGTTTGGATTCGTAGGCGATGGCGTTGGGTGCCGCCCCCACCAGCAGGCAGAAGGGCAATCCCGCCGCGGCCAGGCTGGTCCACAGGATGAGTTCCGGGTTTACCCCAAGGTATCTTGCGATGATCAGGGCTACGGGCAGGGTGATGGCAATGGCGGCTACATTCATGATGAAGTTGGTCATTACCATCACCAGGAAGAAGATGGCCAGCACGAAGACCAGCCAGGGAGCATTCTTAAACATGGCCAGCCAGTGCACGGCTATCCACTGGGCGGCTCCGGTTTGCCACAGGCAATAGCCGATGGACATGGCTCCGCCGAATAAAAGGACGATATTCCAGGGAATACGCTTTTCCAGGTCTTCCACCGTAAATATACGGGTCAGGAAGAACAACAGCCCCAGCGTGAGCATGATGGCGCTCTTGTTCAGGCTTTTGAGGGCCGGTACGAAGTTTTGCGAGGCTAAAAGAGCCACCACAACCGCTACGGCTGCGCCTACAAAGATTTCCTGTCTGCTCAGGGGCCCCAGGCTGGCGGAAAGCTCCTT
>NZ_JBNATZ010000022.1:0-3612 GCF_049701015.1 Desulfofundulus sp. | reverse complement strand
TGGTGCCGTACAGTCCCAGGATGGCCATTAAAATGGGGAACATGGTGGCGGCCACGGCCGTATGCGCCATGACCAGGGTGAGCAGCACGGTCACCACATAGACCCCCAAAAGGATCATCTTCGTATTTTCACCGGTGACCTGCAGCATTTTAAAAGCCAGCCGCCTGGTCAGGCCGGCCTTGGTGAAAGCCAGGCCGACCATCAAAGAACCGAGGATGAATAAGACCGAAGGGTCCATGAAGTCTCTGAAGGCAACGTCTGCCGGCCGGATGCCGAATAAAGCCTGAAAAATACCGATGGCCAGGGCGGTGGCCCCGATGGGGATAACCTCGAACACCCACCAGATGCCGGCCAGGAGGAACAGCCCGATGGCCAGCTGGCCCTGCCTGGAAAGGGCGAATTCTTTACCAGCCGGGTCCACGGCTACCGGCAGCGGGGGTAAAAAGTAGAACAGGAAAAACAACCCCAGCCCAAGGGCGATAAATATGGTGCGCTTCAAGTCCCATTTAAATTCTTTGGGCAACTCGAGTGGTCTGGGTACCTCTGCGGGCCGGGCTCCAGCTTGAGCCTGCGCGCGCCCGGTGATATCCTCTAAAGTTTTGGCCATGAATAACCCTCCTATCAGAAAGAGTCCGGGAGGTAAGGATGTGCTATTTCCCTGACAGTTCGAGAGCGGTGCCATTGGCAATTGAGACAGATATGCTTCTTTCAGGCCTATTGTTGTTCCCTGTACAACCTGACGGGAGCTCCTTCCACCCCCTTTTACATCACAAGAGATTGTGAACTCATGTACTAGACCGGGTATAAAAAACGGACCGAGCGTACATGAGTGCCATTCTTTAAATCCGTTAATTAGTTATGTAGATGAGATGGTAGATTGGACTAAGCCCTTGAAATATCCTTGATATCCGGATAGCTTGCCTTTGGACCGTGGTTATGTTCGAGAGAGCCTTTCGAGCCGGAAAGTGAGATAACTCACATTACTATGTGAACGAAAACACTTGTAAGAGGCTAAAAAACTCCCTCTTCTTTGCTTTTAACCCGGGTGAATCGAGTCGAGGTGCATGAGGGAGGAAAGTAGTTTGACAAATCAGGGTACTTTTGTCACTCTCATAATAGCACAGGGACTGCGTGAAATCAAGCACAAGTTTGGCCTGAAGGGGAAAATTTTTTCTTGCTCCCGTGGTGACAATCCCCCCGTCCACAGACCGCTTCTACCAGTCGCATGCCAGAATTGCCAGAGGGTATGGTTTCGGTTAAAATGATGGAAGAGGGACCGGCGCTGGCAGCTGTTATGGGGAAGTGGTAAAGGATGAGTTTGCGTCTGTTGCTGGGACGGGCGGGGACGGGCAAGACCCACCGCTGTTTGATGGAAATATGTGCGGAACTGGAGAGGGAACCCCTGGGTCCTCCCCTGCTTCTGATTGTGCCAGCCCAGGCTACTTTCAATATGGAGCGCGAACTGGCTCTGCTGGGTGGTGGCCTGCGGGTACAGGTGTACAGCTTTCACCGCCTGGCCCACCGGGTGCTGCGGGAAGCTGGCGGTGCGGCCCTCCTCCCGGTCAGCGAGCTGGGGCGGCGGATGATGCTCAAGAAAATATTGATTGAAGAGAAGGGAAACCTCGGCCTTATGGGTTCTCTGGCCGGCCGGCCGGGTTTTCTTGCTTCTTTATCCGATTTGATCGGCGAGCTGAAAATGCACCGGGTCGCTCCGGAACCCCTGGAGGAACTGGCGTCTGATAAGGAGGGTCACCTGGGGCAAAAGCTCAAGGAGCTGTGCCTGATTTACCGGCGGCTGGGGGAAAAACTGGCCGGGCGGTTTACCGATCCCGACGATTACCTGAACCTTCTGGCGCAACGGATTTCCAGCGCCAGTTTTTTAGATAACTGCCGTGTGTGGGTGGATGGTTTTTCTTCCTTCACCCCGCAGGAATTTGCCGTGTTGGAGGCGCTTTTCCACAAAGCCCGGGAGATTACAGTGACCCTGTGCCTTGACCCTGCTCTGGCTACAGTTCAGCCTCAGGAGCACGACCCTTTTGTTAAACCCTGGGAGACGCGCCTGCGCCTTTTGCGTTTGGCGCGCAGGACCGGTGTGACGGTGCGGGAGGAGTTTTTAGAGCCCGGTGATACCTGGCGCCTGGCAGGGGCACCGGAGCTTTCTCACCTCGAGCGGTACTTTTTCACCTACCCCACCGTTCCCTATACCGGAACTGTACATAGGGTATGCCTGCTGGCCGGGGTCAACCTCCGGGCAGAGGTGGAGGGTGTGGTAAGGGCCATCCGCCGCCTGCTGCGGGAAGAAGGTCTTCGCCCCCGGCAGATCATGGTGGCCGTGCGGGACGTGGATGTTTATTTCCCTCTGTTCCGGAGGATGCTGGCGGATTACGAGATACCTTTTTTCATCGATCACCAGCAGCCGGTCATCCACCACCCTCTGGTGGAGTTGCTGCGTTCCGCCCTGGAGGTATGGCAGAAAAACTGGGCCTACGAGCCCGTGTTCCGCTTCTTAAAGACGGGGCTCAGCCGGTTGAGTGCCGGGGAAGTTGACCGGCTGGAAAACTACGTTCTGGCTGCCGGGATCCGGGGCAGCCGCTGGTACAGCCAGGAACCCTGGGACTACCTGCCCGGCCGCACCTGGAGTGAGGGCGGGCAGCGGCCGTGTTCCACGGAGCTGGAAGAGATCAACCGCATTCGCTGGCGTGCGGTCAGAGAACTGCGTTCTGCCCAATTAAAAGCACGGGAAACTGCGGCCGGCCGCGCCGGGCGCCTTTACGGCCGGCAGTGGGCCCGCATCCTGCTGGAATTGTGCCTGGAGCTTGATGTACCCCGCAGGTTGGATGAATGGAGCCGGGCAGCCCGGGCAGCGGGACAGCCGGACCTGGCCCGGGAACACCAGCAGGTCTGGCGGCTGGTGAGCGGCCTGCTGGACGAGTTGGTGGAAGTGCTGGGTGAAGTGGAGCTTTCCGCGGCGGAGCTGTCCGGTGTGCTGGATGCAGGTCTGGAGGCCATGCGCCTTTCTCTCATCCCCCCGGCACTCGATGCGGTCACCGTGGGCAGTCTGGACCGCTCCCGGCCGCCCCGGGATGTGCAGGCTCTATTCCTGCCCGGCCTCACGGAACGGGCGCTGCCCGCCAGTATTCACACCGGCGGGGTGTTCACCGAGCGCGAAAGAGAGCAGCTAACCACCTGGCTCCGTGAGAGGGACCTGGAACTGCCGGCCGGCACGGTCGACCGGTTGCACCAGGAGCAGTTTCTGATTTACCAGGTCCTGACCCGCACGGGCGGCAAACTGTTTTTGAGTTATCCTCTGGGTGATGGCGAGGGGCGGGCTGTAACTCCCTCACCGGTGATCCGCAGGGTGCGGGAATTGTTGCCGGAATTAAGGCCGCAGTTTCTACCGGTAGAGCCGCCGGGCGGCGCGGCAGACGTGGAGTACGTGGAGCATCCGGCAGGGCTGCTGCCCCGCCTGGCCCTGCGCTGGCTGGAAGCATCCTGGGGTCGCACCGTTCATCCTCTCTGGTGGCGGCTGTACAACCTGCTCCTCGAGGAGGGGGGGTGGCGGGACAGGCTTTCCATGCTCATAGTGGGCCTGACGGGGCGAAATGTGGAACC
>NZ_JBNATZ010000021.1:0-17528 GCF_049701015.1 Desulfofundulus sp. | reverse complement strand
GAGACGGGAGGTCCAGGGCGGGCCGGGGTATCACGAGGCGGGATAACAGTCCCAGCAGGTACTCTTCCTCATCCCGGCCAAACCCCGTACCCACTTTGCCCTGGTAAACAAGTTCCTCACCCCGGTACCCGCCGAGTACCAGGGCACCGAGACGCCGCTGGCCCCGCCCCATCTGGTAACCGCAGATCACGAGATCGGCCTCTCTGGTACGTCGGAATTTACGCCAGTAAGAAGAACGCCGGCCGGGGAGGTAGGGGCTGTCCAGGTGCTTGGCCATGGCCCCTTCCAGTCCCCGGGCGACACATGCGGCAGTAAAGGCCCGGCCTTGATTCAAAACAAATTCGGAAACCAGCACCCGGTCACCGGGCTTAACAATCTCCGCCAGGAGTTCCTTGCGACGGCACAAAGGTTCGTTTAAGAAAGGGCGACCACCGGCATACAGCACATCGAAAGCCATGAGCATGGCAGGGTACCGGCTGGCCATGTTTTTAGCCTTCAGAGGATCTTCCAAGCGTCCCCTTGCCTGCAGGGCGGCAAAAGAAGGAAGGCCGTCCTGAATCACCACAATTTCACCGTCAATAATGGCCGGCAGCTTTTTCACATATCTATGTAATTCGTCGAGTTCCGGGAAGGTTGTTGTAATATCCCGCAGGTTCCGGGAACGCAGCACAGTACAGCCGTCCAGGTAGGCCAGGACCCGGTACCCGTCCCATTTAACTTCATAAAGAAAATCAGGACTATCAAAAGGTTCAGCAGCAACGGCCAGCATGGGCCGCAAGAGGGGCAGGGAGGATTTCTCTCCCAACGGCGTATACCTCCACTTCACTTTCATCCGTATCCGCTACCCTTCCCCCGCAGCCTTCCTGCGGCCCCGGCGGCGGTCTTTTTGCGGCTCCTGCTCTCCTTCTCCCGGTACTTCCCCAACTGCCTGGCCCCGTTCCTTTTTAGCCTTTTCTATGCTGGCCTTCAAGGCTTCCATGAGGTCCACCACCCTGGCCGCCTCCGGCCGTACGGGTTCAGCCACCTGCCGGCCGGCCACCCGGTCCCTGATTAATTCCAGGAGTGCCTGCCGGTATTCATCAGTATATTTCCGCGGCTCAAAGTGAGCTGTCAGGCTGTTGACCAGATTAAGCGCCATCTCAACTTCCCGATCCGAGAGCTCTACGTGGTAATGCATTTCGTCAATAGCACCTGCATCCCGCACCTCATCAGGGTAAAACATGGTGCTCATGGACAGCGCCCCCCCGGCCACCCGCAACACGGCCAGCGTCACTTTGCTGCGGATGGCCACCCGGGCCACAGCCACCCTGCCGCTTTCTTCCATAGCCCGCTTTAAAAGTTCGTAAACCTTTTCCCCACCTCCAGCAGGGGCCAGGTAGTAAGCTCTGTCGTAATAGATGGGGTCTATTTCCCCCAGCTCTACGAAATCCATGATTTCAATGTTGTGCCCCTCCCCCCCGGGCAGAGCTTCAAAATCTTCTTCCCGCAAAATAACATAACGCCCTTTTTCATACTCATATCCCCGCACCAGTTCCTCCAGGGAAACCTCTTCCTGACAGTAAGGACAGTAACGCCTGTATTGAATGGGGTTTTTGCACTTCTGATGTAAATAATTAAATTTTACATCCTTTCTTTCCGTAGCTGCGTACAGCTTAACGGGGACGTAAACCAGACCGAAACTAATTGCCCCTTTCCAGATGGGACGCAAACTTACGTCACCCCCAGACAAAAAATATTAATTAGATCCGGGCCTAAACTCAACCGGAGCAATATACTGACGTCACGGGAAAGTTTACAGTAAATAGTCAGGGAGAAAATAGTCAAGGGAAGGCCATCCTGAAGCTTTGATACTTAAAGCTAGGATGGCCTTAATACTGACAAATTATGAAGTGATCCTGTGAGTCCCGCCGGAATGTAAATAGCAACCCGGTAATACCCTGGGAATTTTTGAAAGCACAAACGGTTATAATAGTGGCTACACATATATACCAGCAGGAGTGATTTGATATGGATTTTTACCCTGATAGAGTAATATTTGAACAGGATGCTTTAAAATACCCTCTGGGGAAAAGCCTCTGGGAATCATTTAAGCGGAGCGATATTGAGGTAATTGTTACCCTTTCCCATAACAGGATAACTGGCATTCCCGGGAAAAATCCGCAAGAAGCCTACCGGGAAGCTAAGAAAACCCTGGTATTCGGTGTGAGGAGGACTCTTACCTTTCAAACCTGTAAACCGTCGGCCCATTACCAGTTACCATTGACCACTTCCTGCCCCGGAAAATGTGAATACTGTTATTTACTCGGCAGCCTGCCCAGCAAGCCGTACATCAGGGCTTATATCAACATTGAGGAAATTCTAGAGAAAGCCAGGGATTATATCGTGCAAAGACAACCTGAAGTGACCGTATTTGAAGGTTCCGCCACCTCCGACCCGGTCCCTGTGGAAAAATACACCGGGGCACTGGCCAAAACCATTCTCTTTTTTGCCGTCCAGGATTTTGGCCGTTTTCGTTTTGCCACTAAATTCACTGAAATTGAGTCGCTCTTAATGCTAAAACACAATGGACATACAACAATTCGTTTTAGCGTAAACACTACCAGAATAATAACATCATTTGAACACGGGACCCCGAAGCTGGAGCAGCGCTTAAAGGCAGCCAGAAAAGTTATAGAGGCTGGTTATCCCACGGGGTTCATCATTGCTCCCATCATAGCTTACCCTGGATGGGAAACGGACTACATAGATTTATTAAAAGCAATCAGGGAGTCCCTCCCTGACTCCCAGGTATTGTCTTTTGAATTTATCACCCACCGGTTTACCGTACGGGCAAAAAACAGAATTAAAATGCTCTTCCCCAATACCGTTTTACCTCTGAATGGAGAAAACAGAAAGTTCAAGTTCGGCCAGTTCGGTTACGGGAAATATGTTTACGCCCCGCAGTTAATGCAGCGTTTAAAGGAAACCCTGGTTTCAAAAACAGAGGAACTGTTCCCCGGGACAAAGATCGATTACTTCGTCTAACAGCACTCACCACAAGATACTTTGCGTAAGATACGCACCGCGGCATGCTTCGGGCCGCCTGGCAAACAAAAAGGCGGCAGACCGTCACGCCAAATACACCCGGGAATGGTCGCCGCCGCTATATTTTCCTGGAAGTGCTAAATAAACTTTTTACCTACCTTCTCTCCATTGTACGAAAAAAGCACTTTTTTATTATCGATGACCGTCTCAAGGTGTACCGGCCGGCCCCATAAGCGGTATACGTATGGTAAAGTTTTTTCCAGATAAAACACATCCAGTTCCAGGCCCTCGTAACAGTGTTTCAAGTACAAGTCCCCCCGCCTGTTGAAATCTCCATCTTCCACCACTATATAGGGGTAACCACCATTTGTAAGACTGGAAATGATCCCTTCTTTAACCTTTTCCCAGTCTTTGTCCGATATCTTCCAATCGTAACCCATCTTTTTGTACAGGTAGAGGTCCATTTCCTCAATAAGTTCTCTAGTCAGGTAATTCCTCAAGAAAGAAATGTCATTTTCCTGTTCCCGTACCTCAAAGATTTTTTGCCTGCCCTCGCCTCCGGGGCGGTTGTATTTTCTCTTTTCCTCAGCGGTTGGCTCATTCCAACGTTTTTCAATGTCTTCAAAGATTTTCAGCCCCAGGTGGTAGGGGTTCAGTCGTACGCGGGAAGGCTGGATTACCCCGGCATGCATCTTGGCAAACTCTATGGATTCATCCTCAGTAAGATCTATTTCCCGCATGATACGAAGGTGCCAGTAGGTAGCCCAGCCTTCATTTATAATCTTGGTCTCGATCTGCGGCCAGAAATAGAGCATCTCCTGTCTGACAACGGAAATGATATCTCGCTGCCAGTCCTCCAGATCACGGGCATGTTCCATAATAAAGAGCAGAAGGTCTTTTTCTGGCTCCGGAGGAAACTTCCTGGGCTTTTCACAGTGCCCGGTGCATTTGGGTCCATCGAGCTCCCAGAGGTCATCATAAGGGGTTTCCTCCCGGTGCCGTTTTCCACATTTCCCGCCCCGGCCGCAGGCACAGGACCCTTCTTCCTTCACCTGCTTTTTCTTTTCCCGGCCGGTTCTTATGAAATGATAGGGGTCCACGTGTTCCTGGATGGATAGAACAGCGTCCAAAAAAGCTTCTACCGTGTTCTTCCCGTACTTCATTTCGTAACCACGGAATCTCTCGGCCGCGCTGGCCATGGATTCCACCATATTGCGGTTGGTATGCTTGAAGTAGACGTTATTTTTGAAAAAGTCGCAGTGGGCCAGAACGTGTGCTATGACCAGCTTGTTCTGAACTAGGGAATTGCCTTCCAAGAGAAAGGCGTAGCACGGATTGGAGTTAATAACCATTTCGTATATGCGGCTCAGGTTGTAATCATACTGTGTCTTCATTTTCTGGTAGGCCTTGCCGAAAGTCCAGTGAGAAAAACGGGTTGGCATCCCGTAAGCTCCAAAGGTATAAATAATATCCGCCGGGCAAATTTCAAAATACATGTCATAAAAGTCCAGACCGAACTCACGGGCCCTGGCAGTAATTATTTCCACGGCTTCCGAGAGTTTGCGCAGCTCTTCTCTGGTCATTTTAATCAACCTCCAGTTTTCCCTGGTGCCAGAGAATGTTTCCGTTTATATAAGATTATGTGGGAAGCCGGAGGTTATTGTCTTAAAAGTACTGGATTAGTAGCGCTGTTCATTACCCTCGCTGACAGGGCATTGGATCAGGCCGGAAGGAAATAAATTAACTATTTTTAGCAACTCCTTCAATTTCGATAACATTTCTTACTTCCCGCTACACTTTAAACCCACAGGCCAGGAGCTGCAAGTTACTGGCAATCTGTGCCAATTCCTGGGTCGCAGTGGTGACCTGCCGGATTGTCGAGGAAACCTGCCCTGCACTTGCAGCCAGCTGCTGCGTCACATCGCCGGTTTGTCTGGCCCTTTCAGTAATTTCCTCTATTAAAGTTATACTCCTGTATATGGCCTCCTCTACCTTCTTAAGCGCATCGCCCACAGCAGAAGCAATCCCTACTCCTTCCTGAATTTCCGTCACCCCGTGATCCATTGCTCTAACAGCCGCTTCCACACCGGACTGAATACGGCTAATTAACTGGCTGATTTCTCCGGCCGCACCCGCTGATTGCTCAGCCAGCTTTCTCACTTCTTCGGCCACCACGGCAAAGCCCCGCCCCTGTTCACCTGCCCGAGCTGCTTCGATGGCTGCATTTAAAGCAAGCAAATTGGTCTGGTCGGCAATGCTCGTAATGATACCGGTTATGTCTCCTATTCTCAAGGATAACTCGCCCAACTGGCGAATGGCATGATTAACTTCATCGCCTGTTCTCGCCATTGCATTTATTATCTCGATGGTCTTCTTGATGGTCTGCCCGCCGGATTCCGCCACACCGGCGATATTTCTGGACTCGGCCGCCGCTAGATGTGCATCTTCCAGGCTTTTTCCCGCCGTTGCCGCCACCTGGCTGGTAGCGCTGGCAACCTCCTCTACCGCCGCATTCACCTCTTCCGCAGAAGAAACCAGCTCCTCACTATGAGCGGCCACGTTTTCAGCAGTAGAAGCTATTTCACCAACGAGAGCTCTCAATTGTTCACGCATTAAGTCGAAGGTAGCAGCCAGGTCACCCAGCTCGTCCCTGCTCCGCACATGAACGGGTTGCGTGAAATCACCGTCGGCAATCCGGCGCAACGATTCCATCACCGTCTTCACCGGAGTCGTGATCGACCGGGAAATAAAAAACGTAAGACCGGAACTAAATAACAGTACAATGAAGCCCAAAATCAACATCTTCTGCCGGCCGCTTCTTTCATAGGAAGTTGAGCAAGCCACAATATTTCTTCTTGCCGTTTCATTACGTACAATGCTCTCCTGCAACATGTTATTAATTTCAGTAATCATGGGCGAAATAGAACTTTCCAGGGCTGCAGCTTCCCGCACCTTCCCTTCCTCTAACAGAGTCCGGGTAAACCTGCCATCGAACTCCTTGACCATTTTTGACATTCTCTCTAATTTACCACGGTTTTCATTTGAAACATTCTGGAGACGAACCTCAAGTAGTTTTTCTGTCAGTTTAATTTGTTCATGATACTGAGCAAGGTATTTTTCATCACCATAAAACATATACCCGTGCATGGCCAGCACCGCAGCCTGAAAGGCATCCTTTATTTGATAATCGAGACTTATCTGCAGGAAATGTTTATTAATATCGTTCATATTCCTGCTGATGTTGTCGATTACGACAATTCCCTGAATCATAATAAAAGCGAAAAGGACCAGCAGAATGAGAAAAGCTCCGCCTATTTTGACGCCAACTTTAAGTCGCAATTAATTTCCCTCCCCGGTCTCTATATTTTACCGTCATTGTGTCCCTTAACGATGTCAAGAAAAAGCTACATAGGCACAATGTCTTTTGCTCAGCAAGACCGATCCAGACAAACCTGATAAACTCGAGCCCGGTGAAAGCTCACAAATGCGCTTGGACGGCAACAGCTTGATTAACCGGGTTTTTGATAGATGATGGCGTTTTGAAATTTTTTCAGCCGGAACACCGGGGTAATCCGGCTCATGGACTCAGAATGGCCCAAGAATATGAACCCACCCGGCAAAAGTGCCCGGTAAAACTCCAGGGCCACCTCCCGCCGGGCGCTATCATCGAAATAAATCAACACGTTTCGGCAAAATATAGCATCGTAACCGGAGAGCTTTCTCATCTCTCCTTTGTCCAGCAGGTTCACCTGTAGAAAGCTGACCCTTCGCTTTATCTCCGGCACCACTTCCCAACCCGCCGGAGTATTCAAGAAATACTTCGCCTTATAGGTGTGGGGGACATCTTTTACCGCTCTATCCCCGTATACACCGCGGCGGGCAAACTCCAGCACCCCGGTATTGATATCACTGGCATCCACCAGGAAATCGTATGGTAGCCCTTCCAGCATTTCGTTGAGAATGATCGCCAGGGTATATGGTTCCTCTCCCGTGGAGCAGCCCGCCGACCATATCTTAACCAGGCTATGCCCCGTCCCTTTCTTACGTTCGAGAACTTCCGGCAGCGCTTCTTCGGCAAAGCATTTCAATTGATAGTATTCGCGGAAAAAGTAGGTTTCGTTCACCGTCAGGGCATTGATCAGCTCTTGAAACTCCCTGGCGTCAGGATCGAATCTGAGATAGTAAAAGTACCGGCGAAACTCGGAGATCCCCAGCCCGGCCATTCTCTCGGAGACCTTACGCTCCACATAGTAAAGCTTATTTTCTTCAAACTTTATGCCCGTCTTCCGGTAAACGTATTCGGACAGGGTCCAGAATTCCTCTCGAGTCATTACTGCGATATCTCTCCTATTCCAGCCTCCTGCGCGCCGCGTCCACGGCAAACCTCATGTAAGGGTCGGAGAACCGCCCGGCAACAGCCTCCAGCAGTGCCACATCCTCCCCAGAACCCACCTCGGATAAGCACTCCACGGCAAGACTCGCCACGTTTAGGTCGGTCTCCACTTCCAGCACGTGGCGGATGAGCCCTCTCAAGCGGAGCTCCTTCATTTCCTTAAGTACGTTCAGCGCGAAGATCCGGAGGTCTGGCTCCTCCCGTTTTAAAAGCACGGCCACTTTATCGAAGGCCCTGGTTCCCAGAATTTGAAGCGCCTCTATCGCCTCGTTTCTCAAGTAGGCGTCCTCAGCGGAAAGAAAGGATATCAGCTCCTCCACCGCTTCGTCGTTACCCACTTTCACAAGTGCGGTTATCGCTGCATCCACTGCCGCCCGGTCATTTTCCGAAATGGCAAGCCTGGAAAGCCTTTTTACATCTTTCTCTGCAACCATTCCTTCGATTGCCGAAAAA
The DNA here is from genome assembly GCF_049701015.1 of Desulfofundulus sp. Lineage (NCBI taxonomy): Bacteria > Bacillati > Bacillota > Clostridia > Eubacteriales > Peptococcaceae > Desulfofundulus > Desulfofundulus sp. The sequence continues at coordinate 9,658 of NZ_JBNATZ010000021.1, read as the reverse complement.
AGGTCCTGCTCCATACAGGATAGCCCCCCCTTTTTAACGCAAAACCTTCTGCACCACAGAGACCAGCTGTGCGGGAGCAAACGGCTTGGTCACCCATGCGGTAGCCCCCGCCTGACGTGCTTCTTCCTTTTTCTTCACCTGTGTCTCGGTCGTCAGGATGATGATGGGCGTGAACCGGCAGTTGGGAAGCGACCGAAGTTTCTTTATAAAAGTGATCCCGTCCATGGCTGGCATGTGGAGGTCGGTTACCACAAGATCCACTTTGTTTCCCTGCAGGTAGTTCAGGGCCTTCTGCCCCTCGGTAAAGGTGACCACTTCGTAGCCGGCCTTCGTCAACGCCAGTTTTACCGTCTGTACCATGGTCATCGAGTCGTCCAGTGACAAAATCTTTTTCATTTACCGTTACCCCCGTTGATAAACTTCATGGCCCATCCGGGAAGCTCGATTTCTATCTTTAGATGGGGGTAGGTTTTGTGTAGAGATAGTATGAGCTGAATACCCGCCAGGTCCAACGCCCCGGGTTCCGGCGGGCGGAACTCCACACACCCGGCTGAGGCTACACCGACCCTCTCCAGCTCCTCCTTAACCTCCTTTATAAACTCCACTATCAGGGGTCTCTCAACCTTCAGCACGGACACGGCACTTCACCCCCTCCAGAAGAGCCCCGGGCTCCAACACCAAAAGAATACTGCCGTCACCCAGAATGGCTGCCCCTTTGAAGTACGGGATGGCCTTCAGCTCGCCGGTAAGCGGTCTTACCAGCACCTCTTCTTTACCCAGCACGGCGTCGACGGGCACCGCAAACTGCCGGGTGAGCACGATAAGCTTTTGCTCCCCCGCACCCCGGTCCCCGGGACCGTCGAAGCCCAGCACCTCTTCCAACCCGACCAGCGGCATTATTTTCTCCCGCAGCACGACCACTTTTTTCCCCCGGGCAGCCTTTATGTCCTCAACGGCAACGCTCACCGTCTCGACCACCGCGTCCAGCGGGAAGCTGAAAACCCTGCCTCCGCACCTGAACTTCAGCACCTCGGTGGTGGACATGGTCAACGGCAGCACAAGGCCGACCTTCATCCCCCGGCCGCGGCGGGACTCCACTGCTATGTCGCCACCCAGCCGCCTGGCAGCCGCCAGCACCGCATCCATACCCACGCCGCGGCCGGAAATGTCCGTGGCTTCTTCTCTGGTGCTGAACCCCGGCATGAATATCAGCCGTTGGATTTCCTCTTCGCTCATCTCCCCGGCTTCTCCGGCGGTTAGCAATCCCCGCTCTATTGCCTTAGCCTTCACCTCATCAGTATCGATCCCCCGGCCGTCATCCTCGACTTCCACCACCACCCGGTCGCCTTCCTGGAAAGCCCTCAACCAGAGCCTGCCTTCGGCCGGCTTACCCGCCGCTACCCGCTCTTCAACATTCTCTATGCCGTGGTCCAGGCTGTTTCTTACCAGGTGGAGAAGCGGTTCATAGAGCTCCTCCAGCATATTCTTGTCGAGCCTGGTATCCTCGCCTTCGGTTAAGAGCACCACTTGTTTACCCAAAACCCGCGCGGTATCCCGGACGTAGCGCGGAAACCGGTTGAAGATTTGCTCCACCGGCAATAACCTTATGGCCATCACCCGTTCCTGTAGCTCGCGCACAAGCCTTTCCAAATAAGCTGCGCGCTCCTTCAGCTCACGGGCCAGCTCGAAACTGAACCCCTCCAGTTTTTTGACCAGGTAAAAGAAGCTGTTCTTGGCTATGGTCAACTCACCCACGAGGTTCACCAGGTGGTCGGCCATCTCCTGGCTTATCTTGAAGGATGCCTCGCGGGCGAAAGAAACGTCGCACTTCGGGGCAGGGGCCTGCTGCTGCGGCTTCCTGTCATCCACCGGGACAGGTTTTTCCTCCGGCTGCTCCTCAAACAGCCCCCTGTATACTTCTTCAAGCCAGGTCTTCAGCCCGGCCCTGTCTTCCCGCTCCGGCCGGGGAAAACCCAGAAGCGAGGCCACCCGTCCGAGCGCCCCGGCCATAGAGCGCAGCGAGGCGTGTTCGACCGCAGGAATGATAAGTTTTAGTGCCTCGCGCTGCTGGGAGAGGAGGATTCTTACGAGTTCTAAGTCCAGCTGGAGCCCGGCGGGAGCCGGAGGTTCCTGCCTCTCTTCCCCCGCACCAAAGAAGGCGTTCAGCTCATCGATATCCAGCAACAAGTTGCGACTCACCGCACCATCGGCGAGCGCCTCGTTTAAAAGAGCAGTCAAGACTGTGGCGAAGCTCTCACAAAACTCGCGCCCCTTCCCGGAAGAGGACATTGCCAGTTCGGCATACCGCAGAATGTAAGCTCTTGCCGCTATCAGGAAGAATCGCTCGCGGATCCCTTCTTCACGCCAGAATGCCTCCTCCAGCAAGGCATCGAGAAAGGACAGCACCTCCTCCCTGCTGGCATCGTATTCCTCGACCAGAAGCGCCAGTTTCCCGGCGACCTCTTCTCCCAGCTTTTTCCCTTCAACAAACGAAAGTTCCGAATTCCTCAAGAACTGCAGGGCCGCCTCACGAAGCGGTCTCACGGCCACCCGATGTTCCCCGGAAGCAATGAAGAGAAACTGGTCCTTGACCTCTTCCAGTTCTTTGGAGGTTGCATAACCGAACTCGAAAGCCAGGTAGAACTTCTCGGGATCAAGATCCGGAAAAAGTGGTAGCCTGTCCTGCAAAGTTTTCAGTTCAAAGATCTCGCCCATCTTTTCGAGATCCTCGAAGAGAAAAACCAGGTTGTGTCCATTGAAGAAAAAGTCCTCGCCCGGCTCCAGCTCTATATAATACACTTTTCGCCCCCGGACCAGCTCGTTCCACATTTTCTCCCAAAACGCTGGCGAAAGCGCGGCCACTACTCCGGGCAAGCTAGAAGTATCAATGTAATCGGGGAGGATAAACTCCTCTTCCCCCACACCAGCCCCAACACAGAATTGTTCGATTCTCTCCAGTACAGACCGATCCGGGCTGATAAACTCGCCGGAAAGGGAAAGCTCCGCCAGCAGGCGTTTTATCTCATCAAATCCGGCGAGCACCACATCCACCAGTTCGGGGGCAACCTGGATTTCGCCGGTTCTCACGGCCTCCAGCAAGGTCTCCAACCAGTGGGCCAACTCTTTTACATTGTCCACCTCTGCCACACCGGCGGACCCCTTCAGGGTGTGGACTGCGCGAAAGATGGCGTCCAGAGTTTCCTGAGACCGCTCCTCGCGTTCGAGCAGGAGCGTGAGCCGCTCTATCTCCTCGAGGAGATCGGCAGCCTCCTCGAGAAACGTGCTCCTTAAATCGGACATCTAGCTTTTCACCCCAAAAGTCTGACGTAGAATTGAAGTTGTTCGGGTCTTACGGGCTTGACCAGGTAAAGTGTCGCACCACGCGACAGCCCTTTTTTGCGATCCTGGTCCTCGCGCTCAGTCGAAATCATGATAATCGGCCTGTCCACGCCACTTTGCCTGAGCTCCTCCGTCAGATGGTAGCCGTCCATCTTGGGCATGTTTACGTCCACTAAAAACAGGTCGTAAGATTCCACGAAGGCTTTTTCCAACGCCTCGAAGCCGTTGACTGCCTCGTCGACCTCAGCCACGTCCTTTAACACAGCCCGGTAGTATTCCCTCACGGTAAAGGAATCATCAACCACCAGTACGCGCATTGCCTGCCCACCCCCTGTTGATGAGCTCTACAATCCTTTGGGCAATCCGGTAAGAGGGCAGCACCTCTTTTGCCCCTCCCCGCTCAATTGCCTCCCGCGGCATCCCATAAACGATAGCCGTTTCTTCGCTTTCGGCTATGGTGTACCCCCCGCAGCGTGCAATTTCAACCATCGCATCAGCCCCGTCATCGCCCATACCCGTCAATAAAACCGCCACCAGGGACCCGGCCGGGATCACTTCCAGAGCTGATCTAAACCCTACGTCAACCGACGGGAAGTAAAGGCTGTTGCGCGGCGAACGGGTTATCCGCACCCTGGGCTTGCGGTGGACGGGATGCAGCTCGAGTTTCAAATGGCTACCGCCGCGGGCCACCAGCACCTTGCCCCGCTCCAACAGCTCGCCGTCGTCAGCCTCTTTGACCAGCAGAACAGAACAACTGTTCAACCGTTCGGCAAACGAGCGGGTGAAGTTGTCAGGCATATGCTGGAAAACAACCACCGGCGCCGGAAGGCCGGCAGGCAAGTGTGGGATTATCTCCATCAGCGTTTTCGGCCCTCCCGTGGAAACCCCTATCAGCACCACATGGCGGTAGTCGGCGCTGAGAGCCGGCTTGGCCGGCGTCTGCTTCGGAGTTACCGCGACAGCCGCCTGCTCTACCCTGGACCCGAAGCGGTCTCTTTGTCTCAAGCCGACGAGCCGCCGTTTGAGCGCGGCTGACGCCCGCACTTTCTCCCTTATTTCGTGTGCCACGCCTTTTATCGCCAGCGACACGGTACCGTCGGGTTTGGGTATGTAATCCACTGCCCCCAGCTCCAGCGCCTCGAAGGTGGTCAGGGCACCGCGCCGGGTCAGGGAGGAAACCACCACAACAGGACATGGCTTGAAATGCATGATGTACTGGATCGCCGTCAACCCATCCATCTCGGGCATGTTCACATCCATGGTGATGACGTCCGGGTCAAGCTCCAGCGCCTTTGCCACCGCTTCCCTGCCGTTACGGGCAACGGCCACCACTTCCATGTCGCTCTCTTCTTCCAGTATCTCCCTGAGATACTTGCGCATCAGTGCCGAATCATCGACCACCAGCACCCTAATTTTCTTCATCAAGGATTTCTTTCACTTCCCTTTTCTCCTGAGGTGTCAGCACCCGGTTGAGGTCCAGCAACATGATTAGACGATCGCCCCGCCGGAGTTTGGCGATGCCCGCCAGAAACTCCTGCTCCACCTCGGCCGCCAGCACCGCCGGCGGCGGCTCCACTTCTGCGGTGGCGATTTTTACCACTTCTTTCACCGCATCCACCACCAGCCCTATCTTGAGTTCAGGCAGTTCCACTACCACAATCCGGCATTGCTCCAGGTCTTCAACGTCGGAGAGATTGAATTTGCGGCGCAGGTCCATCACGGGGAGGATGGTGCCCCGGATATTCACCACCCCGCGGATATAGTGGGGTGCCCGGGGCACCCCCACGATCCCTGGGATGCGGATGATCTCCTGGACCTTACCTATCTCCACGCCGTATTCCTCACCCTTGAGGGTGAAAACCACGTACTGCTTCTCGTCGCGAAGCGCCCCCTGCCCTTCAGCCACCGTTTCCCTCTTCTGTTCCGCGGCATGGAGCTCTTTCAGCACTGTCTCCTCGACCATTTTGTCCGCTTCCAGCACGTAAACCAGCCTCCCACCACCATCCAGCTTGCAGACGTCTTTTACGGCTTGTTCGTGATCAAGAAAATAATCGGGAAGGGGCTCAATCTCTTCAGGTTTCACACGCAGCACTTCGTTGACCGCGTCCACCCCCAGGCCGAAGAAGTACAGGCCACCCTTTTGAAATTTCAGCACTATTATCCTTGAACGTTCGTCGTAGTTTTCGAACTCAAACCCCAGGTATTTCCGGAAGTTGACGATGGGCAAGGTTCTTTCCCGCAACGAGAAAATCCCATCCACGTAAGGCGGCAGCCCCGGAGCCCGGTAGATCTTTTCCGGCACTCGCACGATTTCTTGCACCGACCCGATGGGGACGGCATATTCCTCGGCTCCCACCCTGAAAGCCACAAACTGAATCAGCTCCTCCTGCTCGCGCACACCAGTTTCCACCTGCCGCTCATATACCGCCCCAGAAGAAGACGTCGTTGCTTTCAATTCATAACTGAACAGCCTTTCCACGTCTATCTGAAGTACAATTCTTTGAGTTCCGGGAAACCTGATGGCCCGGTGGACACAGCCGGCCCTCGTGTCAGAGTTAATCTCTTCTATCTCCGCCCCTTCGAGGTCCACCACTTCCGAGACGCGGTCCACCAGGAAGCCCACCTTCCCTCCCTCCCGGCTTATCACCACCACACGCGCGCTTTCGGAAATATCACCCGAAGGAGTGCCCACCCTGATCCGGCCATCAACAACCGGCAAGATCTCCCCCCTGAGGTTGGAAAGTCCCAGGAAGTGAGACGGGGTGCAGGGAACGGCCACCACTGCGGGGACACGAATGACCTCCTGGACGTACTTGAGTTCTATGCCGAAGAGCTCCCTGTTGAGGTGAAAGGTGACCACCTGTTGTTCCAACATCTCCGCTCCCTCCCCCACATTACACCTGCTGGATCTCATCAGCCAGGGCGGCAACCTCCTCTATTGCCCGGGCGAGCTCTTTAGTCCCGGCAGACTGCTCCTTCGCCGCCGATGCGGCCTCCTCGGAAGCTGCAGCCGCCTCCTGAGCCGCTTGCGCTATCTGCTCGACCCCTTTCCCGGCCTGGGTGACCGCCGTCACCACTTCCCGGGAACCGGAGAGAATCTCCTCGTTGCTCCGGATCACCTCCATCATGTCCTTCTTCAGCTGTTCAAGGCTGGCAACCACCTTCCTGGCGTCAGCGGCGTCTTTCTTTATGATTTCACCCATACGCACGATGTCGGAAACCACCGTGTTTATCTGTTCCTGAATGGCTTTAACCATATCCTTGATCTGCTCAGCATTCTTGGCGCTGTCTTGAGCCAGGTTCCGGATGTCGGAGGCCACCACTGCAAACCCCTTGCCGTATTCGCCCGCCCGCGCTGCCTCGATGGCACCGCTGACCGCCAGCATGTTGGTCTGGATGCCCACATTGACGATAGTGTCCACGATCTTGTCGATCTGGCGCGCCTTGGCCTCCAGCGCCTTGATCAACTTCACGTTTTCCACGTTTTCGTCAGCCGAGCTGACTATAGCGCCGACCAGCTCATTGACCGCGCTGCGGTTGGCCTCCAGAAGGTCGCCAAGCTCCCGCACTTTTTCCAGGGCTTCTCCGGCCTGCTCCGCAATATTCTTCGCACCCTTTTCTATCTGGGTGATCGCCGCCGCCGACTGCTCCGATGCAGCTGACTGGCGTTGCGCTCCCGCAGCGATCTGACTGAGCGCCGCCATGATCTGCTGGGCAGTCTTCTCGGCTTCCTCTACAGAGGCGGAGAGTTCCTCAGCGGCTGCCGCCAGCTCTTCTGAAGACTTGTTGACATCGGTCGAAGACTTTAGCGTCTCGGCCATCTCAGCCAGTTCGCCGGCGGCACCTGAGATGTCCATCATCGCCTTCGTCTGCTGCTCGATGGAGGTCAGCGACTCCTGCGCAGCACTTGCCTGCTCGGAAGCCGCGCTGGCAATCTCTTCAGCCCCCTTCTGGAACTCCTGCACCGCCTTGTTGAGTTCTGCGGACAACTCTTCTATTTCCAGGGCGCTCCTGATGACCACATCCACCTCTGCCGCGATCCGCTCCAGTTCTGTGTTGACCTTCTGCCCTTTGCCCGCCTCCTCTTTGGCCCTGACAGCGGCGTTGTTGATGGCTGTCACCACCCCGTTGACCTCGTTCTGGATGGTGGCCACCACATCACGGATATCGTTGGCCGCCTTCTCGGAAATCTCGGCCAGCGTCCGCACCTCGTCAGCCACCACCGCAAACCCCTTGCCGTGTTCGCCCGCACGTGCCGCCTCAATGGCCGCGTTCAGAGCCAACAGGTTGGTCTGGTCCGCTATCCGCACGATAGCCTTGACGATTTCCCCGATGTTACGAGCCTGCTCCTCGAGGCGGGTGACCAGCTCCACAGAGGCCTGGTTGCGTTCTGCAGTGCTAATGACGCTATCGACCAGCCGGTTTATTGATTCACCGTTCTCGCGGACCAGTTCCTGTGCCCGCCTGGTGCGTTCCAGGGAAGTCCTGGCATTGGCCAGGGCCTTTTCCATACTGGACACGATCACATTGACCGCCTGCAAGGACTCCTGGGTAGCCCTGCTGGCCTCCTCCGCGCCCGCGGCGATCTGTTCCATGGCGCTCCTGAGTTCTTCCACGGCCGACGTGGACTCGCTTACCCCCGAAGAAAGCTCTTCGGTGGCGGCCGCCAGCCGTTCGGCTATCTGCTGCTGCCTGGCAAACGTCCTGGCCCTGGCCCGCTGTGAATCCAGTTTTTTTCTGGCCTCCCTGTTAAGTTCGACTCCGCTCCCTCCCTGTCTGGAATTTTGAAAACTGTCCCCGGGTAGATCTTCAAGCCGCTTGACCACAAAAATTCCCTCCTATGTGTGTTGTTTATCAGGTTAGAAAAACACCACATCTTCCTCCAGGTCGGACGGGGCGCTCGTCTCCGCAACACCTTTGCCCAAAGCCCGCCGGTGATTCTCCCGCTCACGCGCGGTGGTATAGAACGATTGGAGCTTCTTTTCCAGCGACAACAGCTCTTGTTGGTCGTCACGCTGCATGGCTTCATCAAGGTGGGTCAAGAATTGTTCTATATGGTTCAACTTCTGAGATATGATATCTTGAAACTGAAATACGGTAAGTCCCTCATCCACGGCACCCGATGCCCTTGCCAACTGAGCGTTGATATTCTCAATGGCCTCCTCGAAGAGCGAGGAATAATTATCAATCAATTCCTTGACCCGTACCAATTCGGTCTTGTTCCCGGAAACTTCTTCCAGTTTATGCTCAAGAAGTTCGACGTTTTCCTTCATGCTTTCCTTGACGTCTACCACTATCCCGAGAAAGCTTCCTGCTACCATTATCTCCTTCAGTGACTCTTCCAGCCGCACCAGCAGCTTTCTTATCTCCTCGGCCACCACCTTGAACCCTTTTCCAGCATCTCCAAGCCGCCCCGCCTCGATGCTGGCGTTAAGCGCTACGATCCGGAGATGGTCTAAGGAGTTGCCCAACTCGGCTACCGTCCGCGAGAGGTTCATCCCACCCAGACGTTCCTCCAGCAACCGGATCTTTTCCCGGTATTGTTCTGCCCCCTCCCTCAACGTCCGCCCCAGGCTGGCGAGGTCTTCAGACAGCCGATTCACCATACCGTTGACCGCTTCTGAAATCTCCGCGTTCTGCCGGCCCTGCTCCTCCACCATCTGGTGAAGTTGCGCGAGGGAGGCGCTGATCACCTCCACCACCTGCTGCAACGTGGCAAGCCCCTGGCTCACCCCCTTTTCCGTCTCTTCAATGACGCTGTTCAGGTTGGCCTTCAACACCGGTAACACCCGGGATAGTTCTAACTGCAGTCCGGTGTAGCCCGCTCTTTCTTCGCGGCTGACTCTGACCTCCCGCCGCCAGAGGAAGAAAAATGCCACTACCACCAGCACCAGCACCACCAAAATTAGCACCATCAACGCCATCCTTTAAAATTTACATGGTTCACCTCCGCCTGCTGTCATGAAACAACCATAATGTCCGGGCAACCGTTTTCGATTGAGTTACAGATATTACCAGCCTGCTGGCAATAGCAGGGACCACCAAACAAGCGAAGCGGCGAGAAGTCACACTAAACCGGAACTTCCCACACCAACATCGTCCGCTGGTCAAATGGAACGAGCAATACCACCATCTCGATATACCAGACCAAAGGAAAATAACAAGCAAAAACAGATAAGTATCAATCATGGGGGGAAAGGCGGAGAGCACAGGCAGTAAGATATCAACCATGGGGGAGAAGGCGGAGCACGCAGGTTGTAAATAGCGAGGAGACGGTTTATTCCATTTGAGACATAATATGGCAGGGAAGGATATTTTA
>NZ_JBNATZ010000020.1:13946-17560 GCF_049701015.1 Desulfofundulus sp. | reverse complement strand
AAGCTTATCTCTTTGCCTCGAGCTGCGGCAGAGGCGCGGCCGTAGGCTATCAGGGCAAAAAACGTGGCGCGGGCATTGTATTTTTCCAGAATTTCCAGTATCCTGGGGGTATACAGGGGGTCAGGGCCGTCATCAAAGGTCAGAGCGATTAACTTTTCGCCGGTGGCTACCTCGCTGACCACCGCCCGCCCCGTACAGTTGTAAGCATCTCTCCTTTCCTTAGACAGCGGAATTAACAGGAAAAAAATAGATAATAAAAGCAAAATCAACCTGTATTTGCGCATTATACTTCCCCCGGTGCGATATTGAAAGGCAATGCTTATTGTACATGGGAGGCGTTTTTCTTAAACTAAAGAAGGACTGGAAATTACTTCTTAAGAAGGACTGGAAATTACTCCTTAAACGTGATCTCCCGCATTTTGACACCGGGGAAATAAATGGGAGGAATTAGATGACCAGGCGGGCAGAAAACTCTTCACCACTGTTTTCAACACCCAGGCTGGTTGTGATGGCCATACTCTTTTTTACAGCCATTGCCGTGGCCTTGCACATGGGACAGGCGGCAGAAATCCGGCGTACACTGCAACACAGCAGGTGGTGGTGGGTCGCCGCAGCCGCTCTCCTGCAGGTTGTCTTCCTTGTCAACCAGGGCGCCCTGTACCAGGCTGCCTACCGGATGGCCGGGCTCCCGGCCGGTTTCGGACACCTCCTGGAACTGGCCATCTCAGCAACCTTCGTCTCTGCTGTCGTTCCAGGCGGCACCATCTCCGGAACGGGCCTGATGATCTTCGATGCCGCAAGGCAGGGGCTGGATACCGCCCGGGCGGCGCTGGCCAATGTTATATTCTACATCTTCGATTACCTTGCCTTCCTAGTTATTCTGCTGCTGGCCCTTTTTTACCTCTTCAGCCGGGGCGACCTCAGGCCATATGAACTGGCAGCCGCTGCCGTGCTGGCCTGCGGAGTGGCTATTGCTCTTTTGCTCCTGTTCATGCTCGCCAGCAGGCCGGCCCTTTTTGTGAAACTGACCCGCCGGCTGGCCGGGGCCGGCGGCCGGCTGTCCCGGCAACTGGAGGGACGTGCCCTGCACTGGGAGGCAAAATTATGGGAAGTTACCGGCAGACTCTCGAAGGTACTCAAAGCCATGTTCCGGGACCACCCGACCCTTACCAGGGCCGCAGTTCACGCCCTGCTGGTGGAAGGAATAGGTCTAATGCAGCTGCAAGCCCTTTTCCTGGCCTTCGGCCAGAGCCCGGGGCCGGGCCGTTTGATTACCGGCTACGCCGTAGGGGTGCTGTTCATGATCCTCTCCATCACTCCGCAGGGAGTGGGCCTGATGGAAGGAGCCATGACCGCTGCCTACGCTTCGACAGGCATTCCCCTGGAACAGGCAGTACTGGTCACCTTTACTTACCGGGCCTTGAGTTTATGGATGCCGATGGCCGCTGGTCTTATCTTTTTCAAACGGACGGTGAGCAGGTGGTGAACAACCGTTACCTGCGTCTTCATTATCTGGCCGCGTTCCTGGTGGGTTTGACGGGGGTGGGCAATATTTTAACCGCGTGGCTCGTGCACCACCCGGCCCGTTTTATCTGGCTCAAACATTACCTCCCCTGGATTGTCCTGCGGGGGAGCTGGCTGTCCAGCGTCCTGGCCGGAACGGTACAACTTTTCCTGTCCTGGAGTCTGGGAAGGCGCAAGTGGCAGGCCTGGCGCATTACGGTGGTCATGCTTTTAATTTCCATTGCCGCCAACCTGCTGCGGGGGCTGCACTACGGCCAGGCGGCGTTCAACTTGAGTTTGTTATTGATACTGTTGTCCTTAAAGCCCCATTTCACCGCCGCCAGCGACCCTCCTTCCGTACGGCACGGCCTGGTGGTTTTGGCCGGTGTCATCCTTTTTACCTACCTTTACGGTCTATTTGGTTTTTACCTCCTGGACAGGCACTTTCACCAGCAGTTCAACCTGGCTGAGGCCTCCCGGCAAACCATCGCCTATCTGACCTGGCTGGCCACACCGGAACTAAAACACCCCAACCGGCTGGCCCGCTGGTTCCTGGACTCTCTGGCCATCATCCAGGTGGGCGGTTTGCTCTACGGGCTGTACATGGTGCTGCGCCCGGTAGTCTACCGGAGGACCGTTCTCATGTCGGAGAGGAGAAGGGCGGCCGGTATCGTGGAAAAGTACGGGCGTTCCTCCCTGGTACACCTGACGCTGCTGCCGGATAAGATTTACTTTTTCAGCCGTTCGCAAAGGAGCTTCCTGGCTTATGCGCTGGTGGGCAATGTAGCTGTGGTGCTGGGGGACCCGGTGGGACCCGACGACGACATCCCCCGCCTTATAGAGGAATTCACCAGCTTTTGTGCAAATAACGACTGGAACCCGGCTTTTTACCAGGTCCTGCCCGATTACCTCCCGCTATACTGGGCTTGCGGCTATAAAATCTTAAAAATTGGCGAAGAGGCGGTGGTCGACCTCCAGACTTTCACCCTGGCCGGAAGCGGCCGGAAGAGCTTGAGGCAGACGGTAAACCGCATGGTGCGCAAGGGTTATACCACCGAACTCCTCCTGCCGCCTTTAAAGGATGAGACCTTGAGGGAATTAAAAGAGGTTTCCGACCACTGGCTGAGGGTGCAAAAGGGGGGTGAAAAGAGGTTTTCCCTGGGCTGGTTCGACCCGGCCTACATCAGGTCCTGCCCGGTGATGGTGGTCAGGGATGCCCGGGGCCGCGTGCAGGCCTTCGCCAATATCATCCCTGAATACAGGCGCAATGAAGGCACCATAGACCTCATGCGCCGGCGGGAAGGGGAAAGCGGCCTGATGGACCTGCTTTTCGTACGTCTGATGGAATACTTCAAGGAACAGGGGTACGAGAGCTTCAACCTGGGGCTGTGCCCCCTGGCAGGAGTGGGCGACCAGCCCGGCGCCAGTCTGCAGGAAAAAGCCGTATACTTCTTCTACCAGCACTTCAACCAGCTCTACGGTTTTAAAGGGCTGCGCCAGTTCAAAGAAAAATACGGCCCCCGCTGGGAACCGCGCTACCTGATTTACCCTTACCCCCTGCTTTTGCCCAAAATTGCCATGGCCGTGGTCACGGCGAACGCCGGGGGCAGCCTGTGGAGCTACGTACGGGCCTGGTGGGAGAAAAGACGGCTGGCGTGATCCGGGCCGGCCCGGGATCACAAAAGCCCGGGCCGGTTGCGTTTCGGGCACCGGTACGGGCTCAGACCAGAGATGCGGTCACGCTGCTCGATTCACAAGCTGCTTGCAGAGCTCCGCGGCCGAAGCAGCGTCGGGTGCATAACCGTCCGCCCCGATTTCATCGGCAAACTCCTGGGAAACGGGCGCACCGCCGATAACTATCTTCACAGCCCCGCGCAGGTTCTCTTTATCAAGAGCGGAAATAACTTCTCCCATAACCGGCATGGTGGTGGTCAGCAAGGCCGACAACCCGAGGATCTGCGGCCTGTGCTCCTGCACCGCCCTGACAAATTTGTCTACAGGCACGTCAATGCCCAGGTCGACCACATTAAACCCGCTGCTCTCCAGCATCATGATGACCAGATTTTTCCCGATATCATGCAGGTCACCTTTTACAGTACCGATGACCACTT
>NZ_JBNATZ010000020.1:0-13936 GCF_049701015.1 Desulfofundulus sp. | reverse complement strand
AGAAGGAATATCAGTCCCCGCGATGGCAGGCTTCACGACTTCCACACCCGCCTTCATGGCCTTCGCAGACCGCATCATCTCCGGAACGAAGAGCTCCCCTTCCTTGAATTTAACGCCGACTTCATTTATCCCTGCGATCAGGCCCTCATTGATGATCGCGAGGGGATCTTCACCCGCCTCGAGGAGTTTTTTGGTCATTGCCTCAACATGCTGAATATCTCCCTTAACAACAAGTTGTGCCAGTTCCTGGTATTTGCTCATTCTTTTTCCCTCCATCTTAATCTTTCCACTAATCAAGCCCCGATCCTTTCCTGCGCCTTCAATATAACACCGTCAATTTGCTTTTCAACATCCGGCGCCAGGGGCAGGGGCCGGTGGCTATCCAGGATTTTCTTGATCTTATCCCTGATCCGCTGCCCCATCGTCTTAGCGCCCGAGGCCGCCCAGGCCTCGTAGCCGTTGAAATCCGAAATGTCGGGCTGCCAGCTTTCGCGGAAATGGTCGGCGGTATGGTCATCTGCCAGGAAGTTCCCTCCCGGTCCCACCCGTTTGATGGCTTCGACAGTCAGGTACTCCGGACTTGTATCCACACCGCGCAGGAAGTACCTCACGCGCGAAATCACCTCGTTGGAGAGGACCAACAGTTCGAGGGACCCGGTGCGCCCCGATTCGATGTAAAAGACGTCGTGCATCAGGTTGCACCCCTGCAGGGCACCGGTGAGAGTGAACATCGTGCCTTCCACCACGGCCTGCTCATCGAAGGCCTTTGAACTGCTGCAGCCAGCATACCCCCAGGAAGGCAGCTCGTAGTAGCGGGCCAGGTCGCAGAGGCAGCCCTGAAGCAGCAGGGCCTCCGGCACGGCGTAGACCGCCTGCATCGTGCGCATGTCCAGCGGCGAATCCCCGTAACCGTAGAGGAAGGGTGCTCCCGGGTTCTTGAGCTGGTGGACGACCAGCCCGCACAGGGCCTCCGCGTTGGCCTGGACCACCGTCCCGGCCACCGTCACGGGTGTCGAAGCCCCGGCCAGCGCCCCGCAGGCGAAGTTTACGGGTACCCTGTGTTCGGCCGCCAGCAGAAGCTTGCCCACCGACTCGTAAGGCAGCTGTAAAGGGGAGGTGGGCTCGCAGTACAGCGCGAAGATGGGCCGGTGCTTCAGCTTCTCCCCGCCTCCCACCGCCGCCGCAGCCATTTCAATGATATCGGCCAGGGTGTCTTTATCCTCCGCGATCACCACCTGGGGTTTAACGCTGTTCTTGACCATGAGAGCGTACTGGACGCGGTTGTTCATGCGCTTATCCACATCGCCCAGCATGCCCATGGACATGACGAAATCGATCTCGGGGAGGGCGTCAACGACCCGCACCGCCGACGCCACGTCATCCTTCGCCCAGGTTCTCCTCTCCCCGCTGAAGGGGTCAATATAATACAGGGTATCGGAGCCCGTTCCGAAGTATACGTTGGAACCTTCCAACCACATGGCTGGGGAACCAAGCCGGTTGTAAACTGTTATCCTGGAGGGAGCCGTCCGGATGGCCCACTCCACAAGCGAATCGGGGAGGTATGTGCGGCCGCTGCCGTCGGTATAGGCCCCCGCCTTTTCAAGGAGGTCTTTCGCCTCGTCGTGGTGAACAACCACGCCGACCTCATTAAGGATGCGACAGCTCGCACTGTGAATTTCCTGAATTTGCCTGACAGATAGTGTACGAAACGCCATACCCCGTCCGTGCCTGCTCGCGTAAAGCAATGCGCCTCATCTCCTAACCTTTGCACTCTGTCTCTCTGCGCCTGATGACGGCCTTCATAACTTCCGTCGCCCCGTCCGGTAGAGCAGCAGCCCGGTGTTCCGCCAGGATTTCCCTGACCTTCCTGGTGGCAAGATCAAGCGGAGTTTCCTTCCCTCTGTCGGCCCACTGCTCCCACCGGTACCTGGTAAAGAAGCGCGGAGACCAGATTTCTTCACGGAAGTACTTGAAGGTGTGGTCATGGGCCATGTAGTTGCCGCCTGGACCGACCTCGTCAATGCAGTCCACCGCCAGGTGTTCGGGGGAAATTCTGGTGCCGGCTCCGGTGTAGCGGGCCATATCGATGATATCGTCACAGATGGCCAGGAAGGGGAGATAACCCGTTTTCCCACCCTCCAGGTAGCCGACGTCGTGGACAAGGTTGCACCCCTCGAGCTGGGTCATCATGATGGTCATAGCCGCTTCCACACCGGCCTGAACATCGGGCACCGGAGCATTGACGCAACCAGCTTCGGTAAAGTTGGGCAGCCCGTAAAACTGGGCGAGCTGAGTCATCACGGCGTAGTTCATGGATGTTTCGGGGGCGCCGTAAAGGGTGGTGGAGTACTTCATGTCCATCGGGGTCGCCCCGCCGCCAATGATGATGGGCGCACCTTTCTTGTAGAGCTGGGCCATGACCACCCCGGCCAGTCCTTCGGCGTTCATCAAGGTGATGCACCCTGCTTTGGTAACGGGAGTGGTGGCTCCTGCCAGAACACCGGGAGTATATACAACGGGGATATCGTAATCGAAACACTTGAACATCTTCCCCACCCCGTCGTGGGTGTGTACGAGCGGGGAGATGGGTTCCGAGTAGAGGATGATATAGGGGTTCTTCCGCAGGTTATCCTCACCCCCGACGCAGGCCGCCGCCATTTCAATGATGGCTTCCGTGTTGGCGGCATTGTGGGCGGTGAAGATGATCGGTTTGCTGCTGTTGACGGTCATCGCCTCGAACTGGTGCAGGTCGCTGACACAGGGCTCCGTATCGGTGGCAATGGCATAGCTCATGATGAAGTCGTAGTTCGGCAGATAATCCATAACCCTGGCCGCGTCTTCCACGTCCTTCTTGGTGGATGTCCGCCTTTCCCCCGTATCAAGGTCGATGGTAAAGGGGAGGTCCGACCCCGTACCGTAGTAAACACGGTTCTTCTCCAGGGGCATGATGCGTTTCCCCAGCCTGTTGGCCACAACAATCCGCCTGGGGGCAAGGCGCAGGCATTCTTCTACAAGCCAGGAAGGTATCCATACCCTGTTCTCACGCACACGGCAGCCCGCAGCCTTTAGCAGGGCCAGCGCCTCCTGATTCTGCACAATGATCCCTGTTCTTTCCAGAACCTCTAGCGATGCACAGTGGATCTGCTCCAGCTGGGCATCGGTTATCCACTTTAAACGCGGGGTTACCTGTTCATCGTAATTGGACAAGTAGCGCTCCACCGTTCACCCTCCTTCAACTATACTGACAGTATATTTGGGCAAGCAAGAACCATACCACTATACACCTGACACCGCATTGGATTTCACATTTATTGTTTTACAGCCTATCTGAGCAAAACTACCTTCCGCAAATAAATTTTGCACAGCACTTTTATGATGGGAAGCCCCTGCCACGCACAAACCGTTTGCATGCGTTACCTTTATGCATAGCCGGGGCAGACTGTAGTTAAAAGTGCCAACCTGTCTTTTAGATACGGGTGAGATCGTCTTCTCCCGTCAATCCTTCCAAACCGAGCTCCTTCTTTTTGGCTCCGCTGACCGAGGCATCCTCGTTCCAGCCCATCAAGGAATAAAACTCTTTCAACATCGGTTCCAGGCGGACCACCGAACCTTTGCAGGGACCGTCGGGCACCGGTTCGGTGAGAAACTTTTCGGGAAGCGTATCATCTGCGCCCGTGGCTCCAAACCGGAAGTTAAACAGTCTTTCCGCGTTGACGATCCGCTCGCCCATCTTGAGCAACTGCTCGCCGGTGAACCGCTCACCCGCAAAGGCCGAGAAAATTTTCGCCGCCTCGGTAAGGTCGAAGTCCAGGAGCATGGCAAATTCGGGAATTTTGCAGATACCCAGGGAGTCGACGACCGCGTTGGCGCACATGCACTGTCTGACCAGTAAAGGCTTACCCTCTTCGGAGAGCCTGTCGGCAACTTTTTCCGTACCGTAAGCAATGAGGGCCTGTTCCGGAGTATAGGCGTATTCCGGCTTGGCGTAAACGTGGCAGAAATCCGCCCCACGGCTGGCCACCGCATAGCCCAGGCCGCTTCCTTTGAAGCCCCTGGGGTCCATAATCGGCAGGCTTAACCCCTTCACGTGGTAGGCGTATTTTTCCGCACCCCGGCCGATAATTTCGGCAGCCTGCTTAATACCCCGGGCCAGCACGTCCCCCAGCCAGGTGCGGCGGTTGGCGATGCGGTGAACCATCTCCTCCATGGCCAGAGCGTTGCCCCAGCCAAGTTCCAAACCGTCCGTCTCCTCCCTAGTCAGGATCCCCCGTTCATAGAGGTCCATGGCAAAAGCCACGACACAACCCGTATCAAAGCTGTCAATCCCATACTCGTCACATAAATTACACAGGTAGATGCTCTCGAGGCCGTCAGGATTGCCGCAGCGCGGCCCCCACATGGACAGAGGCTCGTACTCGCCGCGGTCGCCAACAAACCCCGCGTGCCGGCCGCGATCGATCCGGACGAAGGCCCGGCAATGAATGGGACAGTTGTAGCAGGAGTGATGTCTCAAGAGAAGATCCCTGTAGGCGGAACCACAGGCTGTTACAATCCCTTCGAAGGTCACCTGGCGGAAATTCTTGACCCCGCAGGCGCCCAAACGGTCAGTCCAGGAAACGCTGGTTGAAGAACCGGCTGTCGACCACTCCTCCCAGCAGGGCAGGGCCTTCAGTTTTGCGACGTACTCCCTGACCGCCCGGACCGCCTCCTCCGGCGCTTCTCCTCTGAACGGTTCAGTCTTTCTTACCACAACTGCTTTTAAATTCTTGGAACCCATGACCGCCCCCATGCCGGTCCTGCCGGCGGCATGGCCCACATCCGTCACCACACACGCCAGGGCGGAAAGATTCTCCCCGGCCGGCCCGATCAGGACCATCTTGACCCGGTCGTCACCCGCCATATCCATCAATTTCGCGCGTGCCTCGTGAGTTTTCATACCCCAGACGGGTGCTGCGTCTTCGATGGTAATCCGGTCCCCCAGGATATTGATAAAAACGGGTTTTTCCGCCCTCCCCGTGACAATGAGGGATAAAATACCGCAGGCTTTGAGGTCGGCAGCAAAAGTACCGCCCCCGTTCGAAGAACCCAGGAGTCCCGTGAGAGGAGAGCGAGCGCTTATGTGTAGCCTGCCGGTGGTAATCATCCGGGTACCGCTCAAAAGGCCCGGTGCAAAGACAAGGATATTTTCAGGATCAAGGGGAGCCACAGACCCGGATAAATACTTCAAAAGGATGTAGTCAGCCAGGCCACGGCCGCCCAGATAAGCCTTGATCACTTCTTCCGGCCAGGGCTTTCTTTTAATCTCCCCCGTGGTCAAATTTACATAAACCAGGTCTCCCGCAAGTTGCCTCACCACTTTCTCCTCCTTCATTGCGATGCAGAAGTCCACCCGGGTGTCAAAACCGGCCCAAGAAGTTGAGCGGGCCACCATACAGACCCGCCCAACTCCGTGCTCTGCGTTAACTAGCTGATGAGACCATGTTGTTTGAGGAACTCCCTGGATACCTCGTCAACACTCTTCTTATCCACGTCCACCTGCCTGTTCAATTCCATGATGGTCTTGTCATCAAGCAGCGAGCTGAGCTTTTTCATCTGTTCGGGGAGCTGTGGATAAGCGTCGATGATCTCTTTCCGGAAGACCGGCGCGGCATTGTAAACAGGGAAAGCCTTCTTGTCGTCTTCCAAAAGGACCAGACCGTACGCCTTGACCCTGGCATCCGTGGTGAAGGCAAGTCCGGCCTCGGCCTGTCCTGCCTTCAAGGCTTCATACCCAACGTTGAGCGCAGCGTTGATGATGTACTTTTTCGGGTACTGGAAGTTGTAAACCTTCTCGAAATGCGCCAGGCCGTCAGGCCGCTCGTTGTACTCCTGAGTGCTCACAAACCTGATCGGTTCGCCCTTTTTAATCAGCTCGATAAGGTCGGAAGTTTTCTTCAGGTGGTACTTATCAGCGATGTCCTTTCTCACCATGATACCGTAAGTATCGTTGAGTGGAGCGTAGTCCAGCCAGACCAGTCCATTTTTCGCATCCCAATCTTTGACCAGCTTGTAGCACTCTTCCTCGTTAAAACTTGGTTCGTGCTTCATCACGTTGATCAGGACCGTCCCCGTATACTCCCAGTAGCCGCTGATCTGCCCGGATTCCAGAGCGGGCCTGATCACGGCCAGCTCACCGAGACCAACCTTGTTCTCCACCGGATAACCCAGGTGCTGGAGGTACTGATAGGTCATCGTACCCAGAAGCAGGGCTTCGGTAAAGGTCTTGGAGCCAATAACGATGGTCGGCTTCTTTTCACCGACGGAAGTCCCGGCATTCTTCTGTTCACCGGTTTTGCCGCCCGAACAACCGAAGACGCTCGCCATCAGGGCGAGCACAAGCACCGCCACAAGGCCATACTTGTAAAATTTCTTCATAAACTTCTCCCTTCCTAAAAGTTTTTAAATTTTACCAAAACCCGTCCCGTCTTGAAAATTACCTGTCATTATCCCCCCCTTTCCCGTAAATCCTCAACCGGGTGCTGACTGGAGGGAAACGTGAAAGCACCCGGCAATTAGCTCCAGTCCGGGTCCAAGCCCCTTTAAGCCCCGTAACCCGGTGGAGTGATCCTCTGCTCCAGGTAACCAAGCAGCCTGTCGAGAAAGATTGCCAGCAGGGCTCCCAGCCCGGCACCCACGATCAGGAATTCCGACCAGAGCATGTTCAGGCCGGTGAGGATCAAATCACCCAGGCCGCCTCCACCGATGTAGGCGGCAAGCGTACCTACGCTGACTATATACACTGTGGATGTCCGGATACCCGCCAGGATGACCGGCATGGCCAGGGGGAGCTCCACCTCCAGGAGTATTTTGTTCTGAGGCATACCCATACCCAGTGCTGCTTCCTTGACATCGGGGTTCACGCCGGCCAAACCGGCAATGGTGTTCCTGGCGATAGGCAAAAGTCCCTGCACGACGAGAGCGATGATGGTGGGTTTCAAACCCATACCGAGAATGGGCATGGCCAGGGCTACAATGGCCAGGCCGGGAACGGTCTGCAGCAGGTTCAGGATGTTCAAGACGATAATCCCAAACTTCCTGTACTTCGGCCTGGTCAGGATAATGCCGGTGGGTACCGAGATGACTACTGCAATGGTTACAGAAATCAATACCATCAAGATGTGCACGGCCAGGGCTTCCGGTGCCCTGTGGAAAAGAGCATCTTCAAAACGCAGCCAGTTCATTGCCCGCCCTCTTTTCTGCTGATATACTGCCTGATATCGCCGAGGGTAACCACCCCTAGCGGAGCTTCACGGTCCAGGACGCCCAGATATTCCGTATCCAGCTCCAGCATCAGCGACAGGGCATCCCGCAGAAGGGTCATTCCGTTAACGAAAGCCTCCCTGTTCCTCAACGCCGCCTGTTTCAACATTTCAGGGTCCACGGCCCCATTCATTCCGGCCAGGGTCCCTGCCGTTACAAAGCCGGCCGGCCGGCCCGAAACGTCGAGCAAGAAACAAACCTCAGCGCCATAATCTTTCATTTTTTGAGCCACCCCGGGCAGTTCGCTTTCCGAGGCAGTACAAACCCGCCGTCTTACCAGCTGCTCCACCCTGAAGAGGCTCAACATTTTGACCGCCCTGTCATACCCGATAAAATCACGGACGAATTCGTTGGCGGGCCTGGTCAGGATTTCCTGCGGGGTGCCGTACTGAACCAGTTCTCCCCGGTTAAAGATGGCAATTTTATCTCCCATCTTGATGGCTTCATTTATGTCGTGTGTGACAAAACAGATTGTTTTCTTCAATTCCCTCTGCAGCCGCAAAAACTCGTCCTGCAGGTAATTTCTCACAATGGGGTCCACGGCACCAAAAGGCTCGTCCATCAACATGATCGGCGGGTCCGCCGCCATGGCCCTGGCCACTCCGACCCTCTGCATCTGACCTCCGCTCAGCTGGGAAGGGAACTTGTTCCGGGTCGCTTCAGGGTCCAGCCCCACCAGTTCCAGCAGTTCGTCCACCCGCTTCTTGATTTTTTCCCTGGGCCAGCCGTACAGCCGCGGGACAATCGCGATATTTTCCGCAACCGTCCGGTGGGGCAGGAGACCAATCTGCTGGATCACATACCCGATGCCCATCCTCAACCTGTCCGGATCACTCTCCCTGATGTCCCGGCCGTCAATTAATATCGTACCGGAGGTCGGCTCAATCATCCGGTTGATCATGCGCAGGGTGGTGCTTTTCCCGCAACCGGAAGGCCCGACAAAAACGCACGTTTCTCCCTTCAGGATTTTGAGTGAAAGTTTGTTCACCGCCGGAACCGTCTGTCCTTTGTAAATTTTCGTAACTTCCTTTAACTCAATCACCTTGCTTCCTCCTTCGTAAAGCCAGCACACCAACACGCCCCCATTGCCTGCTCAGCCACGGTGGACGCGCAGACCCCGGGGTACTATTTTCTTCTCCAGGCCGCCGAGAATGACGTCGAGGACGATTGCAATACCGGCGATCATCAAAGCTCCCACGACGATCATCTCAATGTTGAACCTGGTAAGCCCTTCTGCGATCAGCCGGCCAAGGTTCCTCTCACCGATATAAGTGGCTACCGCCGCAATACCCGTGGTCATAACGACGGTCACCCTGAAGCCGGCAAAAATTACCGGCGTGGCCAGGGGAAGGCGGATTTCCCACAGAATCCTCCAGGAATTCACCCCCATGCCCCTGGCGGCCTCGATTACGCTCGGGTCCACAGACTTAACCCCTTGATAGACATTCCTTACCAGCGGCATCATGGCGTACAACACCAGAGCTATCAGGGCGGACCGCCTTCCCAAACCAAGGAAGGGGATGGTTACCATAACTGCGAACAGGGACAGGCTGGGTATGCAGAAGATGGTATTGGCTATGCCCAAAACCCGGTTGGCCCATTTTTCATCCCTTGTGATGAGGACACCCACAGGCACCCATAAGAGGAGCGAAATAATTACCGCCCACAGGACAAGGATTAAGTGGTTTTGGCCGTATTCCACGAGCAATTGCGTATTGTTTTGGACAAACCTGATGTAATCCAAGAACTCACCCCCCATTTGAATTCTCACCCGGTTAAGAAACACCAGGAGACCACCCAGCCAACCGGCTAGCGAATTTTACGAACCAAACTACTTCAAATCAAAGGCCTTCGCCACCAGTTCATCAATCAGTTCGTCGTCAGCCAGGTAAGGCAGGGTGATATGTCCCGCTCCCCGGTACTTTTTATTAAATTCAATACTGGTTTCCAGAGAATGCTCGTTTCTCGCCCAGGAACGCCTGGCCACGCCGCCCATGACATCCCAGAGGAGGGCGGATTTGATAATCTCGTCAACTCTTTCGCTCCCATCCAGGACCAGCCCGAACCCCCCGTTAATGGCTTTGCCGATACCCACACCCCCACCGTTGTGCAGGGCGACCAGGCTCATCCCTCTGGCCGCGTTTCCGGCAAAGCACTGGACGGCCATTTCAGCCATGATATTGCTGCCGTCCTTGATGTTGGCCGTTTCTCGAAAAGGAGAGTCGGTGCCGCTTACATCGTGGTGGTCGCGCCCCAGCATCACGGGACCTATCTCACCCCTGCGGATCATTTCGTTGAACTTCAGAGCGATCTTCACCCGCCCCTCGGCGTCCTGGTACAGGATCCGCGCTTTTGAGCCCACCACCAGGTTGTTTTTTTCCGCATCCCGGATCCAGATATAATTATCGCGGTCCTGGGGCCGGCGGTTGGGGTCGATGCACTCCATGGCAGCGCGGTCGGTCTTGACCAGATCCTCGTGTTTACCGCTCAGGCAGACCCACCTGAAAGGACCGTAACCGTAATCAAAAAGCATGGGCCCCATGATGTCTTCCACGTAAGAAGGCCAGATAAAGCCGTCCTTCTCATCCACCCCGTTTCTGGCAATCTCCCTGACCCCGGCGTCAAAGACCGCTTTCATGAAGGAATTGCCGTAATCGAAGAAGTAGGTGCCCCTCTCCACAAGGATTTTGATCAGCTCGTAGTGGCGCCTCAGGCTCCTGTCAACCAGAATCTTGAACCTCTCCCTGTCGGCAGCCAGCAACCTGGTCCTCTCTTCAAAGGTCACACCCTGAGGACAGTAACCCCCGTCGTAAACGGCGTGACAGGAAGTCTGGTCCGAGAGGAGGTCTACGGGTATCTTGTGCTCGACGATATATGCCAGGAGGTCCACCACGTTACCGTAATAGGCAATGGAAAGCGGTTCCCGCCGCGACAGGGCTTCCCGCGCTATCCGGAAGACCTCGTCCAGGTCGGCGGACACTCTGCTCACCCAGCCCTGGTCGTAGCGCGTCTTAATCCGGGAGTAATCCACTTCGGCGATGATGCCCACACCCCGGGCTATCTCGATTGCTTTCGCCTGGGCCCCGCTCATCCCGCCGAGACCCGAAGATACAAACAATCGCCCGCTCAAATCACCGTCGTGGGGAATGCCCAGTTTCAACCTCCCGGCGTTCAGGAGGGTATTGTAGGTGCCGTGAACAATTCCCTGCGGCCCGATATACATCCAGCCGCCCGCCGTCATCTGGCCGTAATTGGCCACACCCATTTCTTCGGCAATCTCCCAATCGTGCGGGTTGTCAAACATCCCGACCATGAGGGCGTTCGTGATAATCACCCTGGGTGCATCCGGCCTGGAAGGGAAAAGCCCCACGGGGTGACCCGACTGCACCACGAGTGTCTGACGGTCGGTCATCACCTCCAGGTACTTCTTGATCAACCTGTACTGCAACCAGTTCTGGCAGACCTTCCCGGTCTCCCCGTACGTGACGAGTTCGTATGGATAAAGGGCGACCTCGAAGTCCAGGTTATTATCAATCATAAGCTGGAACGCCCTGCCCTCAAGGCAGTTCCCCTTATACTCATCGATGGGCCTGGCATAAATCCTGCCCGGCGGCCTGAAGCGGTAAGCGTAAATCCTGCCCCGCGTAAGCAGTTCATTCAAAAACTCCGGAGCCAGCTTCTCGTGCAGCTCTTCCGGTACGTACCGCAGCGCGTTCTTCAGAGCGATCCTGGTTTGCTCTGGAGTCAGGCGGAAACCCCTGCTGGGCGCTCTCCTGATACCCTCGACGAACTCCGGCATCTCCGGGAGTTCGTTATCAAGCTTTATGGTCATGGCTTCCGATATATCCCTGTTGCTGATCACTTTTACTTCCCCCTTTGTAGCTTCCGGTGTTCCAACCTTGCCGCCCGACCACCGTTCTATCAACAACGTACGAATGAGCAAATTTTTTGTGCACCCTCCCGTGGTCTCCCGGGTGGTTATCGCCGCAGATATTTTTTGCATGCAAATTTTTTGTGCATCAGTCGCCCCGGCTAATTACCGGGAACCGGCGTCCACCTTTATGCCCAGCCTGCGCATGCGGTACTGGAGGTTCTGGCGCAGAATGCCCAGGGACCTGGCCGCCCTGGTGATGTTCCCCTGGTGCTTTTCCAAAACGTCTCTGATGATCTGCCTTTCCACATCCTCCAGAATCCGGTGGAGACTGCTCCCGCCCTCGCCGGACTTGAAATCGAACTTGCGCCTGGAGTCGGTGAACTTCGGCCTGACACAGGAGGGGAGGTGGTTGAAGGTAATCAGGTTCTCGCCGGGGTCAAGCATGGCCAGGCAGCTTTCAATGATATGCTCCAGCTCGCGGACATTTCCGGGCCACCGATAACCCAGTAAAGCCTCCTTCAACTCCGGCTCCAGCTCGACCCGGCCCTGGCCGTAAATTTTACCGTACCTGTTCAGGAAATGGTAAATAAGCGCCTCGATGTCCCCCGGCCTCTCACGCAAGGGCGGGATGTAGATGGTGAATACGGCAAAGCGGTAATACAGGTCCTCCCTCAAAGTGCCTCTCCTGATGCATTCCCAGGGGTCCATATTCGTGGAAGTGATAATACGGCAGTTCACCGGTATCTCTTTCTGTCCCCCCACCCGGCGGAAGGTTCTCTCCTGCAGCACCCTGAGCAGCTTCGCCTGCAACTGCGGGCTCATGGAATTGATTTCGTCGAGAAACAGGGTTCCCCGGCCGGCCTGCTCGAGCAGTCCGGCGCTGTCCACCGCACCGGTAAAAGCACCTTTGACGGTGCCGAAAAGGAGACTTTCCAGCAATGTATCCGGTATCGCCGCGCAATTGATCCCCACAAATGGCTGGTCCTGCCGGGAGCTGGCATTGTGAATACCCTGAGCGAAAATCTCCTTGCCCGTCCCCGTCTCACCGTACACCAGGACGGAACAGTCCGCTTTCGCCACTTTTTCCGCCTGGCGCAGCAGGTTTTCCATGGTTTGGCTGGCGTAGACCACATCCCCGAAGGTATACCGCGTACCGTTCCCCTTGAAGCTCCTGGCGCCGTCCCCGGTCCGCAAATGTTTTTGCAGCCTTATGCTTTCGCTCAGGAGGTCTTTCAACCTCGTAACATCACGGCAGACGGAAAAAGCACCGATTACCCGGCCATTCTTATAGACGGGGTGGGTGCTGGCAACCAGGCTGATTTCCCGTCCCTCGCCGGTAAAATACTGCTTGGGCAGTTCCTGGACGGGTTGTCCCGTCCTGACCACCGTCATGTGTTCGCTTTTCTCGGGCCTTACCCGGTAAACTTCGGTCAGGTGGCGCCCGACCACCTCGCTGCCCCTCAGCCCCTCCATCTTTTCCAGAGCACGATTATAATAAATAATCCTGCCGTCCACATCGGTAATAATTATTCCTTCGGATACAGCGTTCAGCGCGCTCTCCAGCATGGCCAGCAGGTTTTCCGCACAGGTATTCTCAGCTTTTGGCGGCCTTTCCCGCATCTGTCGATACTCCCTTCCGGCTGCCTTTAGCAAAATATTCGATAGATATCGACAGATTACCTGCTGGTCTCTTTCTCCAGTGCAATAGTACATGGAGAAACCTTACCAGTTGGCCGGACAGGAAAGCCTGGAATTTACAAGCGCGCGGACTTCAGCAAAGATGCCGGCGGCCTCGTCCATCAATCCTTTCATTCCGGCAACTGCTTTTTCCTTGAACTCCGCGTCTTTAATACTACCCAGGTTGATGGCGACATTGAAGAGGGCACCTACCAGTCCGCTGTAAGCCATGAGGCAGGCAACCCCGGCATCGCTCAAGGTGCTGGGGTTGCCGGAAACCACTGCTTCCCGGCAGTAACGCAGGACTTCCAGGCATTCCCCGGCCACGTCCAGGGGGTGGAGCGCCGCAGTCTGCAGTGCCTGCTGGATGGCAGATGAACGCAGTTCTTTTTCCCGGCCGGTCTGCTTGGACATCCTGAAAGCGTCCATTACGCGGTTGAAGGCCCGGGCATCCTCGTCCACCGCCACGCCCAGCTTTTCCATCAGCCGCCCCGCCTCATCCTGGACCAGCCGCATCTTCTCCCCGGCAGCTCCAGTGGTACTCAGGTTGGCCACCATCGAGACCAGGGCCGCACCCAGTGCCCCGGCCAGAGCGGCAACACTGCCGCCCCCGGGAGCGGGAGAACCGGACGCAACTTCCGCAAGAAAATCTTTCAGCTTCATGTCCGTCAACATTGCCAATCACTCCTTATTCCAGCATGTCCAGAAGGCGTTTTTCCAGCACCTGCCCGGGCTGGAAGCCTTCCAGCCGCAGGTAGAAAGCAGCCGCATCCAGGAGCGACTCCATGGGCACCAGGCCCACGACCTCGCTCCCCACGATGTTTACCCCGTAACGGCTCGCTTCACTGCGGACCGTTTCAAATACCCGGTGCAGGGGGACCTCCCGGTAGTTGCATACATTGATCGTGACCTGGGCGATCCCGCGCTCTTCCAGCATCACCCCCAGCGCCTTGATGCTCGGGTACCCCCCGCTACTGCCGCGGATGGCCCGGGCTATAGCCCTGGCAATCTTCACGTCGCCGGTCCCCAGGTTGATGTTATAGGCTATCAGAGGCGGGCGCGCCCCCACCGCCGTGGCCCCTGCGG
>NZ_JBNATZ010000019.1:0-17627 GCF_049701015.1 Desulfofundulus sp. | reverse complement strand
CCAGGGGCCCTCCGGCAGAAAGGGAATAGGCAGTAGAACCGGTAGGGGTGGCCACAATCAGGCCATCGGCAGGATAGGTGCTGACGAAATCATCATTAACATATGTTTCCAGGTAAATGAGCCGCGCAAAGGCTCCTTTAGTAATAACTGCATCGTTCAGACCGATAACCCGTTCTACCGTACGTCCTTCCCGGATGACCCTCGCTTCAAGCATCATGCGTTCGTCAATGGTATACTGTCCGGCCAAAAGACGTTCCAGACCGGGCAAAAGTTCAGGCACATCAACTTCGGTCAAAAAACCCAGGTGCCCCAGGTTAATCCCCAGAAGCGGTATCCCCCGGGGAGCAGATTCCCTGGCACAGCTCAGCAGGGTACCGTCACCACCCAGTACCAGCAAGATTTCGATTTCCTTGAGGAGTTTTTCCCTGGGAATACCCAGTTCAGGCCGGCCCACAGAAGCTGCTGCATCATTGTCCATTACCACCCGGCATCCCCGTGCAGTCAGCCAATCAACAATTTGTTCCACCAGGCAGGTCACCTTTTGTTTGCCAAGGTTTACCACAAGGCCTATTTTCAATCGGGTCACCCCTTTTAGCCAAACCGCCGGCAGCGGATCAGTCCCCCCTGCCGGCGTCCAGTTCAGCATGTGCCTTTTCCACCACTGCCGGGATGGCAGAAGAAAGGTCCACCTGGTCAGGGGCAACCCGGTCAAAACAAACCAGAAACTCTATGTTGCCTTCCGGCCCCTTAACAGGCGAGAAATCAAGACCCCGTATACCCCAACCCAGACTTTTTATAACCCGGCAAACGGCAGTAATGACTTCCCGGTGCACCACCGGGTCCCGCACCACACCTTTTTTACCTACTTTCTCCCGGCCGGCTTCAAACTGGGGTTTAATCAGCGCTACACCGAAGGCATTGGGGGTAGTGAGCTCTTTTACTTTGGGGAGCACCTTTGCCAGGGAAATAAAAGAAACATCAATCACAGCTATATCTGCCGGGCACGGTATGTCCTGCGGCCGGACGTAACGTATATTGGTACGCTCCAGGAGTACCACCCGGGGGTCGCAACGAAGCCTCCAGGCCATCTGGCCGTACCCCACATCAACGGCGATAACCAGGCGGGCACCGTGTTGCAGAGCACAATCGGTAAACCCGCCGTGGGATGCCCCTACATCCAGGACCACCCGCCCGGTAAAATCCAGCTGAAAACTACGGATGGCTCTTTCCAGTTTTAGACCACCGCGGCTGACATAAGGCATGCGCCCCGTGACCTCGATCTGGCTCCGGGAGTCGACCAGCCGGCCCGGCTTATCCACCGGTCGCCCATCCACCATTACTTGACCGGCCATTACAGCCGCCCTGGCCTTTTCCCTGCTGGTAAAAATGCCCCGTTCCACCAGCAACAAATCCAGGCGCTGCCTGGTCACGGTCATGGCCATTGCACTCCAATTTTTGTTTTTTCCTTCTTCCTGCGTACACCCAGAGATTGCAATACGGTATCAACCAGCCTTTCTACTGTCAGGCCGCAGCGGGCCAGCAAAATGGGGCGGCTGCCGTGTTCGATAAATTCATCGGGAATTCCCAGGCGGATTACCTGCACGCTGCGCAGGCCCCTGTCCCCGAGCAATTCCAGAACGGCACTGCCGAAACCTCCCTGCAAAACGTGCTCCTCGATAGTGACCACCCTCCGGGTCCGCAGTGCATAGCGGGTAATACATTCCACATCCAGTGGCTTGACAAAACGGGCATTGATTACCGTGGCATAAATCCCCTGTTGCTCCAGAATAGAAGCAGCTTCCAGGGCCAGCGGAACCATGGTCCCGATTGCCAGCAGGGTAACGTCGTCACCTTCCCTGAGCACGCGGGCCTTCCCAACCGGCAGGGGGATGATTTCATCATCGAGCGGGCAGCCTGTACCGGAACTCCGGGGATAACGCAACACTGCCGGTCCCGGGTGCTCGAGCGCTGTTTTTAACATCTGGCGCAGCTCGTTCTCATCCCCGGGGGCCATGAGTACCAGGTTCGGGATAGATCTCAGGTAAGCAAAATCAAACACGCCGTGATGGGTTGCACCGTCTTCCCCGACCAGACCTGCCCGGTCGAGAGCCAACGTCACAGGCAGATTTTGCAGGCAGACATCGTGGAGCACCTGGTCGTAAGCCCTTTGCAAAAAAGTAGAATAAATCGCGACCACGGGCCTCAATCCGCCCGCTGCCAGGCCGGCACCCAGTGTAACGGCGTGTTGCTCGGCGATACCTACATCGAAAAACCGTTCAGGGAATGCGGCAGCAAAGCGGTCCAGACCGGTACCGGAAGGCATGGCCGCAGTAATGGCCACAATGCGCTGATCCCGGCGTCCAAGTTCTTCCAGGGTACGTCCGAATACCTCTGTATAAGAAGGAGGCTCACCGGCTTTTTTTATCACCCGACCTGTTTTGACTTCAAACGGACCAACCCCGTGAAATTTATCTGCATTCTTTTCCGCCGGCGGGTAACCCCGCCCCTTGTGGGTGAGTACATGTACCAGTACAGGTCCCCTCGTAACCCTGGCCTGCTGGAAAATATTGATCATGGCCTGGATATTGTGCCCGTCAATCGGCCCCAGGTAGATAAAACCCAGTTCTTCGAAGAACATTCCGGGCACCACCAGATATTTAAGGGAATCCTTAAGCCGCTCCACCGCTTTAACCACCCGGCGGCCGATGGCTGGGATGCGCTTTAAAAGCTGTTCCAGCTCTTCTTTACCTCTGGAATACATGGGGTCGGTACGGAGGCGGCTCAAATACTGGGCCAGGCCTCCTACATTGGGGGAAATGGACATCTCGTTATCATTCAAGACAACGATCAGATTGGTCTTATGGTGACCGGCATGGTTCAGAGCCTCAAAGGCCATACCCCCGGTCATCGCCCCGTCTCCAATCACCGCCACCACGGCGTAATTTTCACCCTTCAAGTCCCGGGCCAGAGCCATACCCAGAGCTGCGGATATGGAGGTGCTGCTGTGTCCCGTACCAAAGGAATCATGTTCGCTCTCCTGGGGCCTGGGAAAACCACTGATGCCTCCAAACTGGCGAAGCGTATGAAAGACCGGGCGGCGACCGGTAACCAGCTTATGCACATAGGACTGGTGGCCTACATCCCAGATTATCTTATCCCGGGGAGTTTGAAAAACCCTGTGTAAGGCCAGGGTGAGTTCCACTACCCCCAGATTGGGAGCCAGGTGTCCGCCGTTTCTGGCTACTGTCTCGATAATCTCCTGACGGATTTCGGCAGCAAGCTGCTGTAAGCCGGCCACGTCCAGAGAGCGCAGGTCCGCAGGAGAATTAATTGTCGAAAGCAGGTCTCCCATTTTTTCCCCTTCCCGACTCCTGTATTATTTCCCTGCCCGACGGTATTTTTTTCTGGCTATTTTTATCCCCGTCAATTCTTCAAAGGCAGCCAGTAATTTCCCTACCAGAAAAATAACTTCGTTAGCCCTCGAAATGGCTATACGCTTTCCAGCCGCTTTACCACCTACAGTAAAAGCAGCAATGAGAGCTGTTACCAACATATTCAACAGAGCCTGGTTAATACCCTTCCAGTAAAGCAAGATTTGTAGAACCAGGGCGATTCCCAGAGCACCACTTACCGTCCCGGAAATATCTCCGATGACATCGTTACAGATGTTGGCAACCCGGTCGGCGTTCCGGATCAGATATACCCCCTCCCTCGCCCCACGGACCCGCTTGGCCGCTTTGGCATGGAAGGGAGATTCTTCAGCAGCTGCCACTGCCGTACCCACTATATCCGCCAGGATACCGATCAGTATAATTATAACTAAAAAAAGAAAAGATAAAATAAGGCTTTTAACTCTACCGGCAAGCAATTCTGAAAACCAGAAAAATATTACGGCCAGTAAAAAAGAGGCCGTACCCACCATAAGTACGTACCGGCCTGAAACTGTAGATTTATTGTTTCCCAAAATAAGGTCACCTCATACGGGAAGCAAAAGATAATATATCCATGTAATATATCCATGGGGACAAGTGACAGCAGCGCGGGTAAATATTGTGGCTTGAGGTCCAGCAGGTTTTCCCAAGCAGCCACCGGCTGTCGCCAGACCGGCGGTTTCCCCTTCGGGCTGTTTCCGGGACGTTGCCGATCCCGGGGCTGGATTACCACTTAGTCCACACTGCAATCCCCGCGCTGCCCCGGTATTTCCGGACAGCCTAGGAGTTTTCCTCGACAGGATGGCCCTTTTCTAGCCTCTTTTGCAGTAACGGTTTCAGTCTACCGGTTGCCTTACCCCGGGCCCTTTGGGAAATAAAGGCACCGGCTTCAGTGACATCCACCGTTACCACTCAAGGCAGGCTACACTGCACGCAGCTTTCACCACATGCAGGTTCACACCCCAAGCCATAGTACGGCTTTCACGCTTTCCCACGCACTTGGGTCTCCGCGGAGTCAGGGTCCACGCCCGCATGCCTTTGCGGCTCGCCCTAACTCCTTAACTCCCAGTACCAGCCCCCGACTGGGCGTCAGCAGCCAGCACCAGGAACTTCATCGATGTGCCCGCGACGGATTTTTAGGCCCGTCTTCAAAAAAGGCATACCTGACTAGGATACTGCGTCACTCATCCCGCTTTCTAGTCCTGGAATTGTATTATAACATAAGCTCACAAATCAAAGCAAACGGTACTGCTAACCGTTAGGATGCTCCCCTGTTAGCAGCAGTTCGCCATTGATGCTAAAAGCGTTAAGGATTATTCACACGCGCCAGTTCTCCTTAAAGCTTTAAAAATCCCGCACAATTACAAACCTGACAAGCTCACGTAAGAAATCGGCACGCTCGTCAAAAAGCTCCAGGGCGTTCAAAGCTACCTCCACCACTTCCCTGGCCCTTGCCCTGGCCAAATCCAGTCCAAACAAAGCCGGGTACGTAGCCTTCTTATTTCTTTCATCGCTACCCACCGGTTTGCCCAGCCTGGTCGGGTCACCTTCCACATCAAGGATGTCGTCCTGGATCTGGAAAGCCAGACCCAGGTTTTCAGCGTAAACAGTCAGGGCTTCCAGCTCTGTTTCCCTGGCACCGGCTAAAATCGCACCTGCCCGCACAGCAACCCGGTACAAGGCCCCGGTTTTATGGCGGTGGATATATTCCAGAGTAGCAGTATCCACTGTGCAATCCGCAGACAGGGTATCCACCACCTGACCGCCAATAAGCCCCAATGTGCCAGCAGCTTCCGCCACCTCCTCAATAACCCGCACGACGCGTTCTGCCGGTACCAACCGGTTATGAGCATTTTTAGCCAGAAGAGCGAAAGCATGGGTTAGCAGGGCGTCCCCGGCGAGGATGGCCACCGCTTCACCATAAACCCGGTGGCAGGTTGGCTTTCCCCTCCGGAAATCATCATTATCCATGGCAGGCAAGTCGTCATGGATCAAAGAGTAAGTATGGATCAATTCCAGGGCACAGGCCGCAGGCAATACCCGGACAGGGTCGCCACCCACCGTTTCGGCTGCTGCCAGAGCCAGGACGGGACGCAGCCTTTTACCCCCGGCGAAGAGGCTGTACCGCATGGCCTGGTGAATTAAAGGCGGGTAAGTATCTTCTGATGGTAAAAGTTCGTCGAGTGCCCGGTCCACCAGGTCTGCCCTGGCTTTTAGTTCGGTCAAAAAGTCCAACTCGCTTACTCCTTCCTTTCCGGATTTAGCAGATCGGCAAGGGAGGGGTCGGAATCTTTCAATACCGGTTCTCCCTTTTCATCGGCAGTGAGTATGGAAATGCGTTCCTCAGCCTTCTCCAGTTCCTGATGGCAAAAACGGGTCAGGGTAATGCCTTCTCCGAAAAGGGCCAGAGATTTTTCCAGAGGCAACTGCCCTTCTTCCAGTTCCCTCACCACTGCTTCCAGCCTGGCCAGTGCTTCTTCAAACGTTAGTTTTTTCATGGCCAATACCTCACTTCCAGTTGAATCTCTTTCGCAACGCCGGGCCGTTTAAATAGTCGCAGCGCCGCCCCTGGTAAGTAGCCAGTTCTTCGAGTCTGGCTTCAATCCTCTGTTTCACCTGCCACCAGCTCACTCCCCAGTTGGAGAAAAGCACCCGGTCATAAGGACCGCGGCCGACCAGGCGCTGGATGACGATATCCGGGTGCAGGTATTCCAGAAATGTTACCACCCGGTCCACATATTCCTCCATAGGGATGATGGAGAACTCCCCTCGCCGGTACATTTCTCCCAACACGGTACCCCGGACGACGTACAGGGAGTGGAGCTTTACGTACTGCACCTGCAGGGCTGAGAGAATCTTGGCGTTTTCGATTACGTCAACCATATCGTCCCAGGGCAGGTTCAGGATAAGATGCACGCAGATCTCCAGCTCCCGCTCTCTGATGCGCTGCACCGCATCGATAAACTCCGCCAGGGTATGCCCGCGATTGACCCGCAACAAGGAATGGTAGTTGACCGTCTGCAGGCCCAGTTCAATGTCCATGACCAGATTTTTCTCCCGTCCTACTTCCGCCAGGAAATCCAGGTAACGGTCGTTAATACAGTCGGGGCGGGTGGAAATGGAAATGCCCACCATGTCTTCCCCGGCCGCAGCAGTCAGGACATACTCTTTAAATTGCTCAAAAGGCAGGTAAGTATTGGTAAAGGCCTGGAAATAGGCAATGAATTTATCAGCTTTATAGCGTTTACGGAAAAACTCGCGGTTGGCTGCCAGCTGTTCCTCCACCGAGAGACTGCTGGGGAGGCACTCGAAGCCCGCTCCCTCTTCGTCGCAGAAGATGCAACCACCGGTACTAATAGTACCGTCCCGGTTCGGACAGGTTCCGGGAAGGTTGATGGGGAGTTTATACACCTTACCCCCGAATTTTTCTTTCAGGAATTCTGAATAAACCCGGTAGCGGGTCTGGTTTGCGGACATGGCCGTCCCTCCTGGCCCCTATCTTACCACAAATGACTGGCGGCGCAAATACCCGCGTTTCTGCGGATGGTTTGACAAAGGAGCAGGTTGTTATGTATCGTAGGTAACAGGAGGTGCAAAACATGTCCCGGATAGACGAACTGGTTCGAGCCATAGAGGAACTCTCGCTGGAGGAACAGAAACAATTATTCGATAAACTGGCTGATCTACTGGACTTGCTGGGCTGGATCAAGCTGAATGAAGTAACGTTTTATTAACGAATAAAAAACCACGGGCGGATCCGCGTGTTGAGCAGACCCACCCGTTTCAATGTCAATGGGAAAACCTTTTTTACTTCATTCTTTCCTGAACCACAGCAACAGCTGCATCCTTCAACCGCCTGGCTTCCGAGACAATTCTTTCTTTTTCCGCGAGAATACCCTTGACATACTCCTCGTCTTTAATCATGGGTATGTTGATATCGGCACTCAAAAGGACAGCGTTGATGGCGGCTTCACAGACGTATGCAGCCACGCCTGCGTCACTGATGGCCATTTTATTCCCAATTTTAGCCAGCCTTTCGGTAATCTCCAGAGCCTCCAGGAGGGTGCGAGCTACTTCCATCGGCGTATCAGTTGCCGTTTTCAGGGCCTTTTGCATCAGCTCATCCCTTCTGGCCTTTTCTTCCTCGGTGTTCCTGGGCATCCGGTAGACTTCCATGAACTTGCCGAAAGCAGCGATATCGGCCGCCACCAGTTTTTCCAATTTGTTAATGATAAAGTAAGCGGCACCTGTAATTTCTTTGACCTGGGGCTCCACATCAGCGAACTTGGGCTTCCCCACGGTAAGGTTGCCCACCATGGCCGTCATCGCAACCCCCAGAGCACCTACCATGGCGGAAACGCTGCCGCCACCGGGAGTTGGAGCATCGGAAGCAGCTACCGCAAGTATCTTACGAAACGGAAAATCAAACATTTCGCTCATTTACCTACACCTCCCTAAATCTTCCCCTGCAACCTGATGGCCTTCAGCACGTTCTTTTGAATCAACACTGTGGTCAGGCTCCCTACACCGCCGGGTACGGGGGTGATAGCTCCGGCAACCTCCCGGGCGTTTTCAAAGTCCACGTCCCCGCAGATACCGCCCTCCACCTGGTTGATACCGGCATCCACCACTACGGCACCGGGTTTGATCATGTCGGCCTTGATCATCTTCGGCTTGCCGACGGCGGCAATAAGGATATCGGCCTGACGGGTATGGTAAGCCAGATCGGCGGTTTTTGTGTGACATACAGTAACAGTAGCGTTCTGGTTGAGCATCATAAAGATGAGCGGCTTGCCGACCGTCTCACCCCGGCCCACGATTACCGCATTTTTACCCTTGATCTCAATACCGGTACGGAGCATAATTTCAATACAGCTCTGGGGCGTAGCCGGGAACAGGCCGTCCCCACCACTTAAAATGTAACCCCGGTTGATGGGGTGAACGCCGTCCACGTCCTTTTTCGGTGATACGGCTTCCAGTACCCGCTGCTTGTTCATGTGCTTGGGCAGAGGCAATTCAATCATAATCCCGTGTACGCTATCGTCTTTGTTCAAGCGATCTATGAGTGCCAGGACTTCTTCCTCAGGTGCGCTGCCGGGCAAGGTAAACAGCTCAAATTCAATGCCCACATTGGCGCAGGACTTCTCCTTGGACCGGGCATAAACCACGGAAGCCGGGTCGTCTCCGGCCAGGACCACGGCCAGCCTGGGGATAATGCCCCGTTCCCTTAATTGTGCCACCTCGGCCTTAACCTCTTCGCGGATCTCCGCTGCCACTTTTTTCCCGTCGATCAATGTTGCCGCCATGTTTTAAACCTCCCCCTTTTTTAACCTGTTGAATTCTTAACAAATCTGCTATATTGAAGATTGTTACTCTTCAACCGTTTCTTCCACCCGGCAATGAAGACGGCCCCGATACAACTCCACCTGTACTTTTTCCCCCGGTACAACCTCTCCCGCTCCCCGCACCACCTCACCTGTATCTACACGGGTGCAAATGCTGTACCCCCGGGCGAGAGTAGCCAGGGGACTCAGAGCCTGCAGCCGGCCGGACAACAAGGCCAGACGGCTCTGCTGGTGCAGGCGACACTGATCTATGGCTCTTTTTAAGCGCTGGAATAAATCGTCCACCACCTGTCCCCGAAAGCCACAGAGAACATCCACAGGGTGTCGGAATACCCTGCTTTGACGGCAGGCATCCAGTCTTGCCCGGCAGGTTTGCAGCTTTTCCCGTATGGCCCGCATCAAGCGCCCTTCCAAAAGGCCCAGATACCGTGCCATTTCCTCCCGGACCGGAACTACCATTTCTGCTGCCGCGGAAGGAGTGGGAGCCCGTACATCTGCAACCCAGTCAGCAATGGTAAAATCGGTTTCATGTCCAACAGCAGAGATTACCGGAATACCGGAAGCAAAAATGCTCCGGGCAACAATCTCGGTGTTAAAAGCCCATAATTCTTCCAGTGACCCACCCCCACGGCCTACAATGATAACATCACAGGCCTTCAGGCGGTTCAACCAGTGCAACGCCCGGCTGACCTCTCCGGGAGCAGTCTCACCCTGGACCGGTACGGGCACGAAAACAATCTGCAAGCCCGGCCAGCGCCGGCGAATAATCTTAACCATATCACGCAGTACCGCTCCAGTGGGCGAAGTAACAATTCCAATGCGGCGGGGTAAAAGAGGCAGCTTTTTTTTATGTTGTGGAGCAAACAGGCCCTCTTTTTCCAGTTTCTGTTTCAACTGTTCAAAAGCCAGATAAAGGGCACCCGTACCTTCCGGTTCCATTTCTTCCACATAAAGCTGGTATGTACCGCCCCGGGGGTAAACCGAAACATAACCCCGTACACGGACAGCCATTCCGTTTTCCGGCTGAAAAAGGAGGCGGTACCCCCGGGAACGAAACATGACCGCCTTAATGGAAGATGACTCATCTTTCAAGGTAAAGTAAAGGTGACCGCTGGCCGCCTGTTTGCAGTTAGAAATCTCCCCCTTTACCCAGAGGTTCAGCAAAAGAGGGTCGTTTTCGAAAAGGTTTTTGATGTGGCAGGTCAGTTCACTTACAGTAAGCACTCTGAGCATCAACCAGAAGCCTCGTTTATTGCCATTATTTTACCCCACAGGATCAAGCCTTTTTATTCATCAAATACTCGTGAATGGAACGGGCTGCTATGCGTCCCGCACCCATGGCCAGGATTACCGTAGCTGCCCCTGTAACCACGTCCCCACCGGCAAAAACCCCTGGCTTGGAAGTAGCCCCGGTTTGAGGATCTGCTACGATATTACCTTTCCTGCCCAGTTCCAGCCCCCTGGTGGTCCTGGGTACCAGCGGGTTAGGAGCCTGGCCGATCGCCACCACAACAGTATCCACATCCATGACAAATTCGGAACCGGGTATGGGTACCGGCCGCCGCCGGCCGGATTCATCGGGTTCGCCCAGCTCATAGCGTAAACACTCCATACCCTTCACCCAGCCGTTTTCGTCCGCCAGGATGCGCACGGGATTGGTTAAAAAGGCGAACTTTATCCCTTCTTCCCTGGCATGTTCCACTTCCTCGTGACGGGCGGGCAGTTCTTTTTCGGAACGCCGGTAAACAATCCACGACTCTTCCGCTCCCAGGCGTAGAGCGGTACGGGCCGCGTCCATAGCTACATTGCCGCCCCCAATTACGGCTACTTTCCTGCCTACCTTGATGGGTGTATCCCATTCAGGGAACAGATAAGCTTTCATCAAGTTGGTACGGGTCAGAAATTCATTTGCGGAATAAACACCACAGGAGTTCTCACCGGGAATGTTCATGAAATAAGGCAGACCCGCACCGGTGCCGATAAATACCGCGTCATAACCTTCTTCTTCCATCAATTCATCCACGGTGGCAAACTTACCGACCACTGCATTGGTAATGATTTCAACGCCCAGTTTTTTCAAATTTTCTACCTCTGCCTGTACCACCCGTTTGGGCAGGCGGAACTCGGGAATACCATACATGAGTACACCGCCGGCTACATGCAGAGCTTCGAAAACAGTCACCCTGTGACCCAGTTTGGCCAGGTCGGCTGCGCAGGTAAGACCTGCCGGTCCGGAACCTACCACCGCCACTTTGAAACCGGTAGGCGGGGCCACCTCCTGGGGTATCACACCCCGGGCCAGCTCCCAGTCGGCACAGAAACGCTCCAGACGACCGATACCCACAGGTTCGTGTTTTTTACCCAGTGTACAGTATTTCTCACACTGGTTTTCCTGCGGGCAGACCCGACCGCATACAGCGGGAAGGGCGTTCTTCTCCTTGATCTTTTTAATGGCACCGGCAAAATCACGCTCCGCCACCAGCCTGATAAATGCGGGAATATCTACCTCCACCGGACAACCCTGCCGGCAGGGTTCCTTTTTACACTGCAGGCAGCGCTTTGCTTCGGCCACTGCAGTTTCTTCGTCGTAGCCCAGAGCCACCTCGTTAAAGTTTCTGATACGCTCATGAGGATCCTGGGCAGGCATCGGGTGTTTTTGGGGGATTATTTCCTTTTTCTCGGCCATTATCTGCCACCTCCACATCCGCACTGGCATGTATGACGCTCTAATGCCCGTTGTTCTTCTGCCTGGAAGGTGGCTGAACGACGGGCCAGTTCAGCAAAATCCACCTGATGACCATCAAATTCCGGACCATCCACACAAACAAACCTGGTCTGGCCCCCCACGGTAACCCTGCAACAACCACACATGCCCGTACCGTCCACCATCAATGCGTTCAGGCTGACAATGGTCTTGATGCCATAATCTTTGGTGACATTACAACAAGCCCGCATCATGGGCTGGGGACCGATGGCCAGAACCAGGTTGATGTTGTCCTTGCCTCTCTCTTCAATAACTTCCTTCAGAACATCGGTAACAAAACCTTTGCGAACATAGGAACCATCATCCGTGGTTACAAAAAGTTCGGTGGAAACTTCCCGCATCCGATCTTCCCAGAATAGCAGTTCCCCCGTACGGGCACCGATGATACTTATCACGTGGTTACCGGCCTCTTTCAGCGCCCGTGCAATTGGGAACACAGGAGCTATGCCCACACCACCGCCAACGCATATAACCGTGCCGAAGTTTTCAATGTGGGAAGGGGTCCCCAGAGGTCCGACAAAGTCTCTGATGTAATCTCCTGCTTCCAGGGATCCCAGCTGTTTGGTGGTTTTGCCGACCTCCTGAAAAACGATGGTAATGGTACCCTTCTCCCTGTCGAAGTCTGCAATGGTAAGTGGAATACGCTCCCCTTCTTCGTGAATGCGCAAAATAACAAACTGACCGGGTTCACATTTCCTGGCAACTCTGGGTGCTTCAATAACCATTTGCTTAATAATTGGTGAGAATACCTGCTTGTCCAGAATTTTAAACATGAATTCTCTTCCCCCTTCCTATAAAGACGTTAAATGCATGTGGAGATTATTGAAAATAATTATCTTTTAATTCTATCTATGATGGCAAATTCCTGCCGGAATTACAACTTAATGAACATGACTTTCATAACAGACTTTCATAACAGGAAATTACTCTCCCTCCCTTTCTGATGGCGGATAAAACCCATCCGGATCTTTAACGACCCGGCCCAGAATACCATTGATAAAACGGCTGGAGTCCTGCCCTCCAAAGGTTTTGGCCAGTTCCACCGCCTCATTTACCGCCACGCTGTTGGGGACATCTTCCCGGTAGTAAATTTCAAATAGCGCCAGGCGCATGATATTCCGGTCCACCACTGCCATGCGGTATAACGGCCAGTCACGGCTTAAGCGGGCAATGATCTGATCAAAATCTTTGAGGTGGCCCAGGGTACCGGTGACCAGCTCACGGGCAAAAAGCAGATCCTTTGGACTCAGGGAAGCCGTTTCCACATCTTCTCCCCTCGCCCGCTCATTTTGATTAACTCTCCCGTGGTTCGGGGATGCCATTTTCAACAAATGATTAAGAGCTTCTTCAGGATCAACCTGTCCAACATCTACCTGGTAGAGAACCTGCAGTGCCGCTTCCCTGGCCTGCCTTCTACCCATATCATAACCTCCTGTTTTTTAAATGATTACCTTTCATGGAACAGTCGAAATAGTAGCTCTTTGAAATCCACCCGCTCATCCAGGTGCTTGCCTACAAAATATCCGGCCACCACACACAACGCCACAAAAAGCGCCTTAACAATACCATAGGTTATGGCAAACCATCCGAAGGCCAGACCTAAAATGACACCGGTAATTTTACCCCGGTGCCGCTTCCATAATTCTGCAAAGGTATATGCATCCATTGGCAGAATACACCTCATTTTTACTCCACCCGGGGCTTGCGGGCGGAAATACTCTTAACCATAATTGCAACGTCCTGCACCGTCACCCCGGTAACCTCGAACACCCGTTTTTTTACCTGATCCTGCATCATAGCTGCTGCCTCAGGGATATTTATGTCCGGAGTCACCGCCACCCGAACACCAATTCGGATGCCCTCTTTGCCCGGATAAACCCGGGCACTGGCTTCCCGCACTCCATTTTGCCCCAGAGCCACCTTTTCCACCAGGTCCTGGATAGCAGCAAGAGCAATACGTACCTCCCCCAGAGCAGCCTCGTGAATTACCGCCTGACGCCGGCGCGGGCGCACGCCTACCCACAACAAACGAACACCTGTTAAAATGAACAGAACTAAAATAGCGATGGCTGCCTCCCGCTGGGCAATAACCATATTCAACCCTTCCCACACCCGGGAGGGAACAATAAGACCCGTTACGGCAGCCATAGCCCAGCACAGGGTCAGTGTGATAACAAGAGTATAGATCACGAGGAGGCCGCGGTCAAAGGGCCCCATAAATAATGTAACCTCCTAAAATCTTATTTTCCCTTTATCTCCTGAAGCTCAACGGACCCGGTGCTCTTCCTCCTTACCCTCCTGGCTGAAAGCTACTCCCTGGATATTAACGTTAACCTCGACCACCGAAAGTCCGGTCATAGCCTCTATGGCTTTTTTTACGTTTTCCTGGATCTCAAGGGCTACGTCCGGAATGCGGGTGCCATAATCCACGATGACAAAAAGGTCTACGGCCGCTTCTTTTTCACCCACTTCCACTTTAACACCCCTGGACAGGTTCTTCCTGCCCAGCATTTCCACAATACCGCCCACCACACCGCCGCTCATTCCGGCTACACCTGGAACTTCGGTAGCTGCCAGGCCGGCAATTACCCTTACCACTTCATCAGCAATGCGGATAGACCCCAGGCTAGTTTGTTCTTCCCGGACCACCATTTCCTTGTTTTCCATAATAGACCTCCCCGCACCTGTCATATTTTACCTCGTGAATCCCATTATATCAGAACCACAGGACGTCTGCAACCAATCAGTCCATCAGGATGCGGCGCTGAATGAAATTGGTGTAAATCTCTCCCCGGCGGAAAAAGGCGTTATGAAGCACCCGCTGGTGAAAAGGAATGGTGGTCTTGATACCTTCAATGACAAATTCCCCCAGGGCCCGCTGCATCCGGGCAATGGCTTCATCACGATCCTGGCCCCAGGCGATAAGCTTGGCAATCATGGAATCGTAATGAGGAGGCACTTTCCAGCCTGGATAGGCTGCGCTATCCAGGCGGATCCCGGGTCCGCCCGGGGGCAGGTAAGCAGTAATCAACCCGGGAGAGGGGGCAAAGTTGCGGGCCGGGTCTTCTGCATTGATGCGACACTCAATGGCCCAACCCCGGACGTGAATATCTTCCTGTGTATAACCCAGCGGTTCTCCAGCCGCCAGGCGTATTTGCTCTTTGATCAAATCAATGCCGGTAACCATTTCGGTAACCGGGTGCTCCACCTGAATGCGTGTATTCATTTCAATAAAATAAAAGTTCTGGTGTTTGTCCAGCAGGAATTCCACGGTCCCGGCGTTGTGGTAACCCACGGCCCGGGCAGCTCTTACAGCCATTTCACCCATCCTCTGGCGCAATTCAGGAGTCAGGGCCGTGGAGGGGGATTCTTCGATCATTTTTTGATTCCGCCTCTGTATGGAACAATCCCGTTCCCCCAGATGGACGATATTACCATGCTTATCGCCCAGTACCTGGAACTCAATATGCCTGGGTTCGTCGACGTATTTTTCTACATAAACCTGGGCATTACCAAAAGCTGCCTGAGCTTCTGCCTGAGCCGTTTGCACCGCCCGGATTAAATCTTCAGGGCCCTGGGCCACACGCATGCCCCGCCCACCCCCGCCGGCGGAAGCTTTAACCAGCACAGGATAGCCAATTTCTTCTGCGACCTTGAGGGCCTCCTGTACGTCACGGAGCACCCCGGGTGAACCGGGTACCACCGGTACCCCGGCTTTCTCCACTGTCTCCCGGGCAACAGCCTTAGCACCCATTTTTTCCATGGCTGCGGCAGGAGGACCAATAAAGGTAAGCCCGCAGCTTTCGCAAATTTCAGCAAACCCGGCGTTTTCAGCGAGAAAACCGTAACCGGGGTGAATGGCATCCGCTCCCGAAACCATGGCGGCACTGATTATGTTGGTTATGTTGAGGTAACTCCTGGCAGCCGGGGCGGGGCCAATACAGTAAGCCTCATCAGCCATACGCACAGGCAGACTGTCCCGGTCGGCCTCGGAATACACCAGGACAGTTTTTATGCCCATCTCGCGACAGGCACGGATGATCCTCAAAGCAATTTCTCCCCGGTTAGCAACGAGTATCTTTTTGAACATGTCCTGCTCCCCGCCCATCTATTTTTCCCGGATCAAGAACAGCTCCTGTCCGTACTCGACAGGCTGGCCGTTTTCCACCAGGATATCTACAACTTCACCAGCTACTTCGGACTCAATTTCATTCATCAGCTTCATGGCTTCTATAATGCACAGCGTCTGGCCCTTCTCCACCACATCACCGACCTGGACAAAAGGCGGGGCATCAGGAGCAGGGGCACGGTAAAAAGTACCTACCATGGGTGCCCTTATCACGGTGAGGCCAGCCGTATCAATGGTTTTTTCCGGGACAGGTGCCGGCGGGGCGACCGTTTCCCGGGCCGGCGGTACCGGGGAATCCGCACCCGAATTCAAAGCCGTTGTTCCCGGCACGCCGGCTTTCCTTATGGCGACCTTCACCCCTGCACTCTCCAGGGATAATTCAGCAATGGCCGTCTGGTCAATTAGTTTGATTAACTCCTTGATTTCCTGTAAATTCATGCTTTCGACCTCCTTACGACCGGCCTTTTGTTCCCGTGTTCCCGGCTGCAGTGGACCGGGAGAAACCACGGGCTGGTGTCCCGGCCGGTTACGGTTCTCAAAGAATCTCTTTGCCACCTGGGGAAAGAGCGCGTAAGAAATGAAATCTTCTTCCGACTTCGCCAGGTGCTTGATCTCTTCTCTTATTTTGTCCATTTTAGGTTCCAGCAAATCGGCAGGCCGGCAGGTTATGGGTTTTTTGTCGCCCAGAATTTTCCTGGCCACCTCCGGATCTATGGGGGCCGGTGGCCTGCCGTACAGCCCTTCAACGTAGGCCCGCACCTCGCCGGGGATAAGCTTGTAACGCTCTCCCGTGAGAACGTTCAAAACGGCCTGAGTACCCACGATCTGGCTGGTGGGAGTAACCAGGGGAGGGTAGCCAAGTTCCGCCCGGACCCGGGGAATTTCCGCCAGCACCTCGGGCAGACGATGCAGGGCCTTCTGTTCTTCCAGCTGGGTAACCAGGTTGGAAATCATCCCGCCGGGCACCTGATGTTCAAAGACCCGCATGTCGTTAATGCGGGTGACCCCACGTTCATACCCCAGTGATTTGCGCAGATCTTCAAAGTAAGCTGCAATTTCAAAAAGGAGGTGGAGATCCAGGCCGGTATCGTAGGGCGTACCCTGCAGCGCCCGCACCACCGTTTCAACCGGGGGCTGTGAAGAACCGAAGGCCAGGGGTACGGAGGCGGTATCCACCACATCAACTCCAGCTTCGGCCGCCTTCAGATAGGCCCCCAGGGCCAGACCACCAATGTAGTGGCTGTGCAACTGTACGGGCAGACCAACGCGTTCCTTAATTAGTTTTACCAGTTCGTAAGCTCTATAAGGAGTAAGCAACCCGGCCATGTCTTTAATACAGATGGAATGTGCACCCATCTGGGCCAGGCTGACAGCCGTTTCCACATAGTGTTCGGTGGTATGTACCGGGCTGATAGT
Organism: Desulfofundulus sp.; assembly: GCF_049701015.1. Classification (NCBI taxonomy): domain Bacteria; kingdom Bacillati; phylum Bacillota; class Clostridia; order Eubacteriales; family Peptococcaceae; genus Desulfofundulus; species Desulfofundulus sp. Next base: position 542 of record NZ_JBNATZ010000019.1, on the reverse strand, counting down.
GTATACCACCGCCGCCTGGATATGCGCTCCTGTCTTTGCAGCCACCCTCATGGGTGCTTCAAAGTTGCGCAGGTCGTTCAAGGCATCAAAGATACGGATGATATCTATACCGTTTTCAACCATCTTATTGATAAAGGCTTCGACCACATCGTCGGGGTAATGCTGGTAACCAACCAGGGACTGACCCCGCAAGAGCATCTGCAGGGGTGTCCTTTTGATATGCTTTTTAAGCAGACGCAGGCGCTCCCAGGGATCTTCGTTTAAATAACGCATGCAGACATCAAAAGTGGCCCCACCCCACACTTCCAGGGAATGATAGCCAACAGCATCCAGTTTTTCCAGGATGGGTAACATATCCTCAGTACGCATGCGGGTAGCCCATAAACTCTGGTGACCGTCACGCAGGGTAGTATCAGTTATCTTCAAACCCATGGAAACCCTCCCCTGAAAAACACGTCAATACAAAAAATACTCAGGTTGCATAACTACAACCTGAACTGCTGACTTCTTTTTACTTTACCTGATTTTATTATATTAAAATC
>NZ_JBNATZ010000018.1:0-17847 GCF_049701015.1 Desulfofundulus sp. | reverse complement strand
TTCGGAGTATTTCCTCCGGGGAATCCTCCGAATTCATTCGGGGGAGGACGTCAATGGTCTGGCTTTTCCATGGCTCCTGGGGCGCTTTCTGTGCGTCATGGGCGTGGTATTTCCGGGATCTATCTACTGTTGCGCTGGTTGGAACCGGGCCGCAGGCGCCCGGTTTTTTTGTTTTACGGGAGGTGATTCACTTATGCTCACCGAGCGGGAAATAGAATCCATGCCTGCTTTCCTAACCGTGGAAGAAGCAGCCGAAATACTGCGGCTCAAGCGGTCTACGGCTTACGAGTACGTGCGTCAGGGGATCATCCCCAGTATCCGTCTGGGCAGTTTTATCAGGGTGCCCAAAGCGCGGCTTGTGGAGTGGATGAAGGCGGACAGGCAAGAGGACGTGCAGGAGACGGGCGAGAGGACGGCGAAACTCTGACCCGTCCCTCTGCCCGCAGTCAACGCGGGAGGTTGAAATTTTGAAAGGACACATCAGAAAACGCGGGAAAAACTCCTGGGCAGTAGTGGTCGACCTGCCCAGGGACCCGGAGACCGGGAAGCGCAGGCGGAAGTGGGTTACGGTCCAGGGGACCAAAAAGGACGCCGAGAAGGTGCTGGCGAAGCTCCTGACCGAAATTTACGAAGGCCGTGCGGGCACGGCACCCGCCAGGCTGACTTTGGGCGAGTACCTGGACAGGTGGCTGGAAACGGTGGAAATGGGTGTAAAACCCTCTTCGATACGTACGTACCGCAAGGAGGTCGGGTGGTGGAAAGAGGGGTTGCTGGGGAATATACCTCTGGCTAAACTCACGCCTCTGGATGTACAACGGGCGGTAGCCGTCTTGGGTACAAGGTTTGCGCCCAGGACGGTACGCGGAGCGTTCGCAATTCTACGTGCGGCCCTGCGGCAGGCTGTCAAATGGGGGCTGTTGGGAAAGGATCCGACAGACGGAGTAAAATTACCACCTACTTACGCCAGCGAGATGAAAGTGTGGACAGAAGAGGACATAGTTCGTTTTCTAAGAACAGCCCGTAAAAGCCACTACTACCCTCTCTTTGTTCTGGCCCTGTCTACCGGAATGAGAATAGGAGAACTGCTGGGTTTAAAGTGGGAGGACGTTGATTTAGAAACAGGGGAGGTGTATATAAAAAGAACGCTGATCGACAGGTCGATAATAAAAGGGGTTGTGTTTGCGCTTCCAAAAACCCGTACGTCCAGCCGGAAAGTTCCGTTAGATCCTTTCACAGTAGAAATTTTAAAACAACACAAAAAAAAGCAGACAGAGGCACGTCTCAAAAAAGGGCCGGATTGGACAGACTACGGGTTGGTTTTTTGTACCAACCGAGGGCTACCTTTATACCACTCAAATATCAGAGCCGCATTTAAAAGGACGGTACGCAGGGCGGGTGTGCCGCTCATCCGCTTTCATGACCTTCGACACACTCACGCCACCCTCCTGCTGAAGAAAAGTGTCCATCCCAAAATTGTCGCTGAACGTCTGGGCCACTCAAGCATTAAAATAACTTTAGATACCTACTCTCACGTCTTACCGGATACCCAGGCAGAAGCGGTAAGTGCGCTGGAAAAGATTTTGCAAGCCAGCAATTACACTTCCAGACGGAGTTGAGCAGTAGATTATCGCGGGTTGCAAATGGTTGCAAACAAAGCTGGCAGGGCGTGAAAACCCAGAAAAAACAAGGATGGAAAAGCACGATACGTTAAAAACTAGCTTTAGTATAAAAATTGCTTACAGAATTTCTGTAGAAAGAAATTGTCATGTAAATTTATTATCCAAAACAAAAAACAATCAACAACACTTTGAGAGGAAATGAAGGTTTTCAACCATGGAACCAGTATGGTATAAATCCTGGCCTGACGGGGTCCCCCGGGAAATGGTCTACCCGGATGTAACGATACCGGAAACAGTCCGGATGCATGCTCAAAAGTATCCCGAACGCGAAGCAATTAATTTCTATGGATACAGGATCAGTTATGCTGAATTGGAAAGGATGGCGTCATCCTTCGCTGCCTCTCTTTGGGAACTGGGCGTCAGAAAAGGGGACCGGGTTTGCTTCTTCATGCAAAACTGTCCCCAGTATATCATTGCCATCCTGGCCACCTGGCGGATCGGTGCGGTGGCTGTTACTGCGAATCCCATGTTTAAGGAGGATGAACTTGCCTACCAGTTAAAGGATTCTGAATCCGAAACAATCATCCTAATGGATTTCCTGTACCCGATTTTGCAGCGCATCCTGGATAAAACTTATTTGCGGAATGTAATTATTACAGGCTATAAGGATTTTTTGCCCTCTGTCCCCGAGCTGCCCCTGCACCCTTCTTTAAAAATACCCAGGCAGTTCTTCCCAAAAACACTGGAAATGCTGGAATTGTTAAATTCTAAACACGATCCCCCCTGCGCGGATTTCAACCCCGACTACGATCTTGCCCTCCTCCAGTATTCATCGGGCGTGACCGGGATACCTAAAGGGGCGATGATTACCCATGCCAATATGCTTTCGAATACCATCTGTTCGGCCTTATGGCTCAAGGCGGATAACGGTATTCACCTGGCGGTACTGCCCCTGTTCCACGTCACCGGGTTGATCCACTGCCTGAACATGCCTCTATACACTGCAGGTACCATCATTCTGCTGGCACGTTACGATACGGAAACGGTACTCAGGGCAATTGAAAAATATCGTTGCAGCCACTGGGTAAGTATTGCCACCATGAATGTTGCAGTGGTTAACTACCCGAAAGTGAGAAAATACGATTTAACCTCACTTAAAGCTTGTGTTTCTGGTGGCGCTCCCGTCCCCCTGGAAGTGTTTAAAAAATTTAAAGATATTACTGGTCTCGGTCTGGTAGAGGGATATGGGCTTAGCGAGACCGTTTCACAGGTAACCATTAATCCGTTGGATAAACCACGCCCGGGTTCGATAGGCATCCCTGTTATAAATACAAGGGTAAAGATTGTGGATCTTGCCGATTCATCCAGAGAAGTACCTTCAGGTGAAATGGGAGAGCTCCTTGTAAAAGGACCTCAGGTGACGAGGGGATATTGGAAAAGACCCGAAGAAACCGCCCTTTACATAAAAGACGGGTGGCTGGCCACCGGGGATATCGTGAGGATGGATAAGGACGGCTACCTGTACATAGCGGGCCGGAAAAAAGAATTAATCAAAGCTTCAGGATACAGTGTTTTCCCACAGGAAGTGGAAAATTTTCTGAGTGAGCATCCCGCGATTGCCGAGGTAGCGGTAGCAGGTATTCCTGACCCTTACCGCGGTGAAAGTGTCAAAGCCTATGTGGTGCTTAAAACGGATTACGAGAACAAAATAAGCGAAATCGACATTATTAACTGGGCCCGGCAAAAAATGGCAGCCTATAAGTACCCCAGAGTAGTGGAGTTTCGCAAGGAACTCCCCAGAAACGGGGACGGAAAAATATTACGCCGTCTTTTAACCGGTGAGCCGGGCCTAAATAAAGTTGATATTTAGCTATTTGTTCAGTATTTAAACCTTAATGTTAAGAATCTAAACGTAATTTTTACGCACCTGCCCCTGCATGTATTATTTGCCTGATGGCATAAGAATTGCTTGTGTATATTGTAACGGTTTTGAACTAGGAGGGGGAAGATGAGGACAGCAGAGCAGTACAGGGCAAAACTCCGTTCTATGCGTAAGAACGTTTATATCGACGGAAAGCTGGTGGAAAGAGACGATCCCCAGTTGATTCCGGGCCAGAATGTGGTAGCCGAAACATTTAATTTTGCCGCTGACCCCCGATATGCCGAATTAATGACGGCCAGGTCCCATATTACTGGCAGGATAATTAACCGTTTCACCCATATCCACCAAAGTGTGGATGACCTGTTGAAAAAACAGGAGATGACCAGACTTTTATGTCAGCATGTGGGCGGCTGCATCCAGCGTTGCATGGGTGTCGACGCTCTGAATGCCTTATCCGTGGTTACCAAAAACTGCGATCTGGCCATGGGCACCAACTACCATGAGCGTTTCCTCAAGTACCTGGAGTATTACCAGGAGAACGACCTGGTTGGCAACTGTGCTCAGACCGATGTCAAGGGCGACAGGATGAAAAGACCCCACGAGCAGGTAGACCCGGACCTTTATCTGCGGGTGGTGGAAAAACGCTCCGATGGGATCGTGGTTCGCGGAGCCAAAGCGCACAATACCATTGCCCCCTACGCTGATGAAATCATCGTGTTACCCACCCGCTTCATGACCGAGAAAGATGCTGATTGGGCTGTAGCTTTTGCCATACCGGCGGATACGGAAGGTGTGTACCTGATCTGCAGGGCCACGGCACCCAGGCCGCGGAAAGAATTGAAAGCACCCTTCGCGGACTATGGTTCTGCCGATTCTCTTACGGTTTTCGACAATGTGTTTGTGCCCTGGGAGCGGGTCTTCCTGTGCGGAGAAACAAGTTTTGCTGGCCAGCTGGCCATACAATTTGCAAATTTCCACCGCCATAGCTACACCGGTTGTAAACCTGCAGTTACCGATATAATCATGGGTACCGCCGCCCTGGTTGCAGAGTACAACGGGATCGAAAAGGCTTCACACGTCCGGGACAAACTGGCCCAGCTGGTAGCCGTGGCCGAACTGGTTTACGGTACCGGGATCGCAGCGGCGGTCAAAGCACATAAAGCTGCCTCTGGAACATTCGTGCCTGATTTCGTATATACCAACGTAGCCCGCTATCATGCCGGCATCAATATATACCATGAACATGAGATATTGGCTGACATTGCCGGCGGGCTGCCTGCCACCCTTCCGCCGGAGGGTGACTTTTTGAACCCGGTCACCAGGGATTTTCTGAACAAATATATTATGCGTAATCCAGCCGTCAGTGCCGAGAACCAGCACCGTTGTTTCCGCCTGTGCAGCGATTTGCTGTGCTCTGCCCACACAGGGGTGAGGCAGGTGGGGGGGATTCACGGTGGTGGATCTCCAATCATGGAAAAGATTGCTATCACGGGTATGTACGATATCAATGCTAAGAAAAAAATTGCCAGGCGCCTGGCGGGAATTGAAGATTAAAAACTGAAAGAGGAGATGGTTAGATTGACTATACCTGGTATTAACAACATTTGTGTGGTTGGGGCCGGCAATATGGGTCACCAGATCGCTCTTTGTTTTGCCATTGCCGGCTACAAGGTAAAGTGTACCGATATCAGCCCGGAAGTTTTGAAAAAAGCGGAAGAATTTGCCGACAAATATCTTCCCGAGCGGGTGGCCAAAGGTAAAATGAGTGAAGATCTGGCCAGGCAGGCCAGGAGCAATATCTCTTTTACCACAGATTTAAAAGAAGCTGCCACTGATGCTGATGTGGTGATTGAGGCCATTTTAGAGAAATTGGATTTGAAACTGAAGTTGTTTGCCCAACTGGATGAAATCTGTCCTCCCCACACCATACTGGCCACCAACAGCTCCTTTATCGTGAGTTCGAAATTGGCTCCGGCCACCAGGCGACCAGCTCAGGTGTGCAATATGCATTTCTTCAATCCCGCTCTGGTAATGAAGCTGGTGGAAGTGGTTAAAGGCCCCCATACTGCAGATGAGACCGCTCAAAAGATATATGAGCTTGCCAGGGATATAGGCAAAATTCCAGTCATGCTGAAAAAGGAAATTTACGGGTTCCTGGTCAACCGCATTGTATCTGCTATAAACCGTGAAGCTCTTTACATCTATGATATGGGAGTGGCTTCCTACGAGGATATCGATAAGGCTGTGGTCTATGCCCTGGGTCACCCCATGGGCCCCTTCCGCCTTATGGACCTGACGGGTATCGATCTGGCTTACTACATTGGTATGGAGCGCTACCAGGAAACCGGTGACCCGGCCCACAAGCCATCGCCCATTGTGGTGGAGAAGTTTGTCAAGAAAGAGTGGGGCCAGAAGACCGGCAAGGGCTTTTATGATTACACCAAATAAGATAGCAAAGAACAAGCCAAAAAACAAATCCAGGGGTGGTAACTGAAATGCGTGAAGCTGTAATTGTGGGGGCAGCCAGAACCGCTATCGCCAGGGAAAACGGTGGCTTAAAGGATGTTCCACCTGAGACCCTTGCTGCTATAGTGATGAAAGAAGCTGTGGCCAGGAGTGGACTGCGTCAAACTGAATTGATTGACGAGGTCATATTCGGACACTGTCTGGGTGCTCCCGGTTGCCTCGGGCGTATGGCCTTACTGCGAGCCGGTCTGCCGGTCGAAATCCCGGCTATCACTATTGACCGCCAGTGCGGCTCAGGTTCTACCGCCGTAAACCTGGCAGCGGCTCATATATGGGCGGGCGCGGGAGATATTTACCTGGCGGGCGGAGCTGAAAGCATGACCCGCATGCCTTACCTGCTTGAGAAACCTCTTTCGTTTCAGCGGACGCCCCCCAGGTGGATATCCCCCAGGCCATTGAGCCCGCAGGAAATTGGCGACCCGCCAATGGGCATCACCGCTGAAAATGTGGCTGAACGTTTTAACGTTTCTAGAGAAGAGCAGGATGAATTTGCTTATTTAAGCCAGGTTAAGGCAGCGAGAGCAATTAAAGAAGGTAGATTTAAAGAACAGATTGTCCCAGTAACGATTCCCCAGAAGAAAGGCGAACCTGTGGTATTCCAGGTGGATGAGCATCCCCGCCCCGGCACCACCGTGGAAGTGCTGGCCAAGCTCCCCCCGGCTTTTAAAAAAGGCGGGACGGTAACTGCGGGTAATTCTTCCGGTATTAACGATGGGGCCGGTGCCTTGCTGGTTGCCTCCCGGGAAAAGGCCGAAGAACTGGGTTTGAAGCCCCTGGCCGTAATAAGGGCCTTTGGTTCGGCAGGCGTGGACCCCAATATTATGGGTATGGGACCGGTTCCCGCTACCAGGAAAGCCCTGGCCAGAGCCGGATTGACCATCGACCAGATGGATGTAATTGAACTTAACGAAGCTTTTGCCTCTCAGGCTATTGCGTGCTGCCGTGAACTGGGCATCGACTGGCGGGACCAGGAGAAATTCAATCCCAATGGCGGGGCTATAGCTCTGGGGCACCCCATTGCTGCCACCCTGGCTATTCTAATAGTCAAGGCGGTTTACGAACTGCACCGGAGAGGTGGCCGGTACGCCCTGATTACTGCTTGCTGCGGCGGTGGCCAGGGTGTGGCTACTATCATTGAAAGGTGTTGAGATTTTAAAAATTCCTGACAATTATTAGGAGAGTTGAAAAATGTCTAAGCCCGTGGTCTCCGTTGTCGCATACAAAGACCCATACCATTCACTGAGGGAAGCACTGGAGCTGTGCGATGGTTTGAGGGATTTTGATAAAAGTCACAAGATCTTGATCAAACCCAACCTTGTGTCCTGGGACTTTGAATTACCCTTCCCCCCCTTTGGTGTGATAACCACCTCGGCGGTTGTATTTGCACTCGTGCGAATCCTGCACGAAGAGGGGTTCCGCAATATCACCATTGGCGAAGGACCTCTTGCGATTCCCAAACCCAAGGGAAGGGCTATGTTTAAGACGCTTGGATATGAAAAATTGCGGGACAATTACGGGGTAGAACTGATTGATTTCAATGAAGATAAATTTGAAGAAGTGGATTTCGGGAATTTTAAGCTTTCTGTGGCCAGAAAGGTCCTGGAAGCAGATAAAATTATCAATTTACCGGTACTTAAAACTCATAACCAGTGTAAGGTATCACTGGGCATTAAAAATCTTAAGGGATGTCTGAACAGAAAATCAAAGATGTTTTGTCACGGCAAAGATTGGTCGTTGGACCATACTTTCCCCCACCTGATGCGAAAATTACCCGTAGCTCTTACCGTCATTGACGGTATTTTCACACTGGCGAAAGGTCCCGGACATACCGGTTATGCCTACCGGAAAAATCTGCTCATAGCTTCCCGTGATGCCCTGGCCTGTGATGTGGTAGGGGCGGAACTGATGGGTTACAGGGCTGCCGAAGTGGGACACCTTAAGTATTTTGCCGGGCTCAATAACCGTGATACCGACCTGGCTGGTATTGAAATTCGCGGGGAAGATGTGGAAAAACACAGGTCCTATATTGACTACGACTGGGAGTGGACGGTAGACGATACAGGACCCATCGGTTTTCAAAGAAGAGGTATTACCGGTCTTGCCATAAGGAAATACGACGATTCTCTCTGTACTGGCTGTTCCACGATGTACAATCCCATGCTCATTATGTTCATGTCTGCTTTCAAGGGCAAACCCTTCCCCAATGTGGAGGTTGTATCCGGTAAAAGGCAGGTGGCTTCGCCGGGATTTGACTATACAGTACTATTTGGAAGGTGCGCTTGTGTTTTAAATAAAAACAATCCTGATATCAAAAAAGCTATTGCCCTGAAAGGATGTCCGCCAAGCATACAGGAACTGGACGAGGCCCTCAAAGAAGCAGGCATATTCTGCGACTATAACGAGTATGTCAAATACCGTCACTATATTTTCAATCGCTATAAGAAAGAAGACGGCTTCGACCTGGGGCTCTACTTGATGTAGTGATTGTAAGGAGCTGGAGTGTATAATGGACCTGGCTCAATTTGGGATTTATAAAGTTAAGTTGCCCCTGCCGTTTAAACTTGACCATGTAAACTGTTATGCGGTCAAAGGCAGGCAGGGGTGGGTTATTGTTGACTCAGGTTTAAATTATGAACCGACCAGGCGGGCCTGGTTGGATTTTATGGACAGCCAGGGTTTTAAGCCACGTGACATTACCGGTATTTACGTAACGCATTATCATCCGGATCATTACGGGGCGGCGGGTTGGCTGCAACAAATATCCGGCGCCCCGGTTTACATGAGTTCCATTGAGGCATCACTGGTTGAACGGATATGGAGGCGTAATGATCAGGATAAAAAAATTATAGCCGGTATGTTCCGGGAAAACGGTATGCCTGGCGACCTGATCAACAGGATGTTGGCGGGCTTGGATGAAATGCGTTCGATGGTGGACCCGCAGCCCCGGGTGACTCCCATTTCAAACGGGGGAGAAGTACTGCTGGGCGACTATCGCTACCGTGTAGTCTTGACTCCGGGTCACTCAGACGGGCACGTGTGCTTTTACCAGGAACAGAGCGGTTTATTGCTGTCGGGTGATCACCTGCTGCCCAAAATCTCGTCCAACATCAGCCTGTGGCCTTATGCTCATCCAGACCCCCTCCACAACTTCCTGACCTCTCTGGAGGAAAGCCACCGGTTAAACGCGAGCCTTGTATTACCTGCGCACGGTGATTGTTTCAGCAATTTACGGGAGAGGGTGGGAGAACTCCAGGCACACCACCGGGAGCGCCTGAATTTAATGAAGCGAATTGCCTCCAGAGGTGCCAGTGCATACCAGGTTTGCCGGGAGGTTTTTGGCGACAGGCTGTCCTTCCACGAGCTCCGTTTTGCCATGACGGAGACACTGGCACACCTGGTATATCTGGAAAAAAGGGGCGAACTGCTGGTCAGCAAGGTAGATGGTGTCTATATCTATTCCAGTTGAGCAGTATTGGCTTTGCACAAATCTCGAGCCGTTATTTTTCTCCTTTCAGGCCGTTGAGGAAGCCGAAACAAATTAGTAAAGGAGGGGGTTTTGTTGCTGAGTAATTATTTTGAGGATTTGAATGTCGGTGACCGCTGGGTTTCGCGTGCTCGAACCATTACAGAAACCGATATTGTTATGTTTGCTGCGTTCAGCGGTGACTGGTACCAGTTGCATACCGACCGGGAATGGGCGGCCAGGACACAGTTCGGACAGAGGATTGCCCACGGGCTTCTGGTGCTTTCGGTAGCTTCGGGTTTTATGGACCTGTCGGAAGGCAAAGTTATCGCGTTTTACGGCCTGGACCACGTGCGCTTTACCGGCCCGACTTTTATTGGCGATACCATTCACGTGGAACTCGAAGTGGTGGAGAAAAAGGAAAAAGGACCTGACCGGGGACTGGTCAAGTTCAGACAAGAAATTAAAAACCAGCATGGCAAAGTTGTGGCTGTGGCTGATCTGCTTATGTTGATGCAAAGGAAGCCCCAATCATGAAGTAGTTGAGCCTTAAAACATTAAGAATTGTCAGAACTGGCAAATTACTCAAATACTTTGAATGGGATAAAAATGGGGGGTGCTGGCATGGATTTCCCAAGGCCATATTTAAAGGCTTACCGGGACGGAGGAATGGAATGGGATATTAAGATTGCGCCACGAACTTTACACAGCCTCCTTTTTGATTCGGCTAAAAAATATCCGGACAAAACGGCGCTGATATTTTACGGGCATAAGATTTCTTATGCTCAGCTGGCTGGTGCGGTAAAAAGGGCTGCCTCGGTATTGTATGAGCTTGGCCTGCGTAAAGGGGACAGGGTCGCCTTGATGTTGCCCAACTGTCCGGATTTTGTGATTGCTTATTATGCCATACTCAGCCTGGGCGGGATAGTGGTCAATACCAACCCGATGTATGTGGAGCGGGAAATAGAACATCAGGTAAACGATTCCGGTGCGAAGATGATCGTCACCCTCTATGACCTGTATTTCCGGGTGAAGAACGTGCGCAACAACACTCCGCTGGAAAAGGTCATGCTTACCGGATTTACAGGCAAGCCTGAAACAATGCCGGACGACACGTTCTGGTTCCCGGATTTTTACGCACAGGACCGTCCCCCTGCGCCGCCGGTGGAGATCAACCCGGAGCAAGATCTGGCCGTGTTGCAGTACACGGGTGGTACCACAGGTGTTTCCAAGGGTGTTATGTTGACGCATTATAATCTGTATGTCAATTCACAGCAGGTCGACTACTTCTTCGCCAGCGAGGAGAAAAAACAGCTTATTCTTGGTGTGTTGCCCTTCTTTCATGTTTATGGCATGACTACCTGCATGAATCTGGCTATGGCTGCCGGAACCACCCTGATCCTGGTGCCGCGTTTCGTGCCGGAGGAAATAGCCAGGATCATCAGTGAATACAGGCCTACTTTCTTTCCCGGTGTACCGACCATGTTCGTAGCTCTTCTTAATTACCCTGAATTCAAAGATTACGACAAAGTAATGGAATACAACTCCGGCGGTGCACCCATGCCCGTGGATGTTCTTTTGAAATATAATAAGCTGCTCGAGGGGACCGGTTCGGTATTTACAGAGGGTTACGGACTTTCAGAATCTTCTCCCGTTACTCACTGCAACCCCGGCTTTGGCATCAGGAAACCGGGCAGCATCGGTATCCCCTTCCCGGCTACCGATGCAGCCGTGGTTGAACCGGGGACGGGTAGATTTTTGCCTCCGGGAGAAGTGGGCGAACTTGTTGTTCGGGGTCCCCAGGTGATGAAAGGTTACTGGAATATGCCCGGGGAAACTGCCCAGGCCCTTAAAGATGGGTGGCTTTACACCGGTGACATGGCCAGGATGGACGAGGATGGATATTTTTATATTGTGGACCGCAAGAAGGATATAATTATCGCCAGCGGTTATAACATCTACCCGCGGGAGATTGAAGAAGTGCTGTTTGAACACCCCAAGGTGCAGGAGGCGGTGGTGGCGGGAGTGCCGCACGCCTACCGGGGGGAGACGGTCAAGGCCTACATCGTACTCAAACAGGGGGAAACTGCCACGGAAGAAGAGATAATAAAATATTGCAAGGAAAAACTGGCTCCCTACAAAGTGCCGAAACTAATTGAATTCAGGCAAGAATTACCCAAGTCGGTGGTAGGTAAATTGCTGCGGCGCAAGCTGGTGGAGGAAGAAAAACAAAAGCTGGAAGCTTCCAGGGAATAGCTTTTGAGAAATAAACAGAAAAAAAGCCCCTTAATTAATTTTATTAAAAAAAGCGGATCGGTAGCCATAAGTCTTTCCCTTTTAGCTAAAAACCTGGGAACGCCATTGAGTACCCTCAAACTGGTCATTAAGAGACTGTGTCTCTGCAAGAAGATCGTGGTAGTAGTACATGGAACAGGTCGTTCTGCTGTTTCATCTTTGGTTGGGTGGGGGGGTGGGCCCCCTTTAGCTCGTCCACCGTGATAGATTAGGGTGAACCAGGTTCACTTTTTGCCGGAAGTCTTGTCGTTACTGGGTTCCACGGCTCTTTTATCCGGTCGCAAATTGGTGGGCTAAGTATTTTGGTTGTGTTCATTGAGCCGCCGGTCTCAGCCTGGTGTTAACCAGTCTGAGACCGTGCGGAACCGGGCGAAGCCCAGCCTATTTCTTACCTCGGCTGGTGTACTTGCAGGGTTATGATGTCTAGGTTTGGTTGGGGTTTGGTTTTAGTTTTGTACTCTCTTCCTTGATAAATTCTTGCAGGGCTTGAATCATTTCTTCAGCTTGGTGGATGGCCAATCTCCGTTTATCGTCGCTCATTCTGGTTGGCCTGCGTTTTAACGCTTTTATTGAACGTTGTCAAGAAGGATTTGCTTTAAAGCAGTCCCTGGTGGCCATTTGCTGCAAGCTTTTGCGCATCATCTTTGCCCTGGCACGCAAGGGAATGACGTATGAGAGGACGGGCTAAAAAAGTGGGGATGGTTCAGTAGTACAACCACTTGACGTAAGTAAAAGTTTTAGTTTATAATCAAAAAAAAGAGAAGAGGACTTGTTTTAAGATAAAAAAATATTTAAGAAATATTTAAGATAAAAAAATAAAAAAAATAATAAAGGTGCTTAAAAGCTATTCAGAGTCTTAAGCGGGAAGAGGGTAGCGTGGCTAAAGAGAGCCAAACAATTCCCTCTTTTTCTATATTCAGGGATCGACTTAAACCCCTTATTTTGGACATCAGGCACAAAGTGGTAGAGCTTTCATAGAAATTCTTTTTGCCTCTTCGTAATACTCTGCCGGAGTGAGGTAGTGAATTCCTGAATGGATCCGGATGTTGTTGTAAAACACCATAAACTCCGACACTACCTGATATGCCTCGGCAAAACTATTAATTGGTGCCTTGATAAACATTCTTCCTCCAAAATGCTGTGAAAGGCTTTAATATGGGCATTTTTATTCGGTGTTTTGTAGGGAATAAGCTCGTGCTGCAGTAGCTATTCCTTAATATGATCGTCATCGATTCGCTGGCCTTTGTCATTGAACGAATAACCTGCTGGCCGCCCACCGTTACGCCTAGTCCTGTGCTGGCCCCGCAAGTGGTAATAATAGGTGGAATGGCTTACACCAAGGATTCCGAAGAACTACAGTCGTCTTATAGCCTAAAGCAATCCATTTCCTGACTATGGCTTTTATCTGCAAGTGTGGGTTTGTTTTTTTAACAAGTCTTTTAGTATTTCTATCTCCAGCTCTTTTCTATTGGATATTGTTTCCTGATCACCAAATAACCCCCTCACCTTAACTCTACCAGATGTAAGGTTTTTGTCCAATGTAGTTGGGGGGCTAAATAGTATCCCAAAGATAAGGCGGGATAAGTAGACTATGAATGAGCAGACAGTTACGATAGGAAGGTTAGCTATCTGGATAGCGATGAGTGACGAGTATGAAGAAGCTGAAATATTTGAAAAGGCAAAAAGCAATCAATATAGGGTTTGTAAAGGGCGTGTAGGCTCGATGGATGGGGAGAAGATCTTCGCAGCCGTAGAAACTGCTGCTAAAAGGAACGGGATTATTAGTGAACGACAGTACCACGAAGAGCACGCTCTTTACCATGCGACTCTCGAAGCTTTTCAGGGTGCATGCCGGGGGCAACCCTTGTTGAAGGGTGTTCTGCGGAGTGGGGGTTTTACTTTTAGTGTCGTTCGTGGGCCGAGGAGGTCAGGGGATCTTTCCGATGGTGAGTGGGTAGCTGTCGCTCTGTTTGGTACGATGGGGGCGCCGATCAAGGGTTTTGAGCATGAAGTGATCGGGTTGGGGATCAACAATCTAAGCAGCTAAGAATGGGATGAGTGGATAGTAAAAATTAGTTTTTCTTATGTTCTCCGTACATACTCATAGCTATTAGCCATAAGGGAGTATAGTACAGCAGTTGTACTGTTACTCCCTTATATGTTTTTGATGTTTGATGGTTGCTGATTAAACTTTGAAGGGGGAGGTTCTATTTTATAATTATTTCTGGTTTGATTTGAAGCCGGAGCGAGGGAGGTGATCATTATAGCAATTATGGCGCTGGTTTTTTTGAATGACGTAAAAGGTTCAATTTGAGAAGGATATTCTTTTTTATAGCTTAATTTACTTATTTTAGAAAAGAGGGGATTTTTCATAATGATTAAGGACCTCTTTCGAAAGAAAACGCCAGAAATGATTCAGGATACAGTAGAGCACTCACGCCTGAAAAGGGAGCTATCAGCATTTGACCTTGCTCTGATAGGTATTAGCTGCGTGATTGGGACGGGAATATTCGTAGCAACAGGGCAAGGAGCATCCTTGGCGGGCCCAGGTGTGATTTTGTCTTATGCTGTTGCAGCTATCTGCTGTGCTTTGTGTGCATTTACCTACGCAGAACTGGCAACGATGTTTCCTATTGCAGGAAGCACCTACTCCTTTTGTTATGCGGCATTCGGTGAGATCATTGCTTGGATCATCGGCTGGGATCTTCTCCTTGAATACTTGGTTTCTTCATCTGCTGTAGCGTCTGGCTGGTCATCTACCCTCGTAGGTGTTTTACGAAGTATGGGGATTAATTTGCCACATGCTTTGACTAATTCGCCTCTCGCAGGAGGAATAGTTGATCTACCCGCGGTTCTTGTTGTAATGTTCATCACTTGGATACTTTATAGAGGTGTCAAAGAAAGTGCCAACTGGAATAATGCAATGGTTGCTGTAAAAGTTGGTGTAATAGTATTGTTTATTATCATGGGAATGACGCATGTGCATCTTGTTAACCTGAAGCCGTTGCTGCCGTTTGGTTGGAAGGGTGTGATGGCAGGAGCATCCATTGTCTTCTTTGCCTTCATCGGTTTTGATGATATCTCCACTGCTGCAGAAGAAACAGCAAACCCTAAGAGGGATGTGCCACTTGGTGTTGGCATTTGTGTTGCCGTTGTGATTCTGCTTTATATGTTGGTGGCTTTTACGCTGTGCGGAATAGTACCGTTCCGTCAGATCGATGTTAATGATGCCTTGCCTTCTGCACTTAGAATGATCGGGATCAACTGGGGAGGAGATCTTGTTGCAGTTGGCGGTATAGTCGGTATGATTGCAACCATTCTTGTGATAAACTACGGCCAGATCAGGATCTTCATGACAATGGCTCGAGATGGGCTATTACCCCCTGCCTTTGAAAAAATTCATCCGGTTTGTAGGACCCCACATATCTGCACATGGATAACTGGTATTATATGTGCAGTCATAGCGGGGTTCTTTCCTTTCAGCGTGATTATTGACCTTTGCAACATAGGCACCCTATTTGCTTTTATACTCGTTTCCATCGGAGTTATTGTATTGAGAAAAACTATGCCTGATGTCGAAAGGAAATTCAGGCTGCCAGGAGTGCCGTTTACTCCCCTGCTTACTATTGCAATGTGCGTTTACCTGATGGCATACCTGTCACCGTGGACTTGGTTGAGGTTTGCTATCTGGCTGATCGTGGGTGGTTCCTTATACTTCCTCTATGGATATAAACA
This sequence comes from Desulfofundulus sp., assembly GCF_049701015.1. Classification (NCBI taxonomy): domain Bacteria; kingdom Bacillati; phylum Bacillota; class Clostridia; order Eubacteriales; family Peptococcaceae; genus Desulfofundulus; species Desulfofundulus sp. The sequence continues at coordinate 2,327 of NZ_JBNATZ010000018.1, read as the reverse complement.
CAGTGCGCTCAGGAGAAATTGTGTAGAAGCTCCAACCACTGAGGCGTAATTGTACGGGCAATAATAATTGAAAATAATAAATAATAATTGAGATCTACTCAGAGTAAGTAGGTATAAGGGAGTAGAGATGCTTTTATAGTATCTTCTACTCCCTATTTTTCTTTTAATCCTATTACTTTCCTTAACCTGAGGAGGCTGATTGATTTGTTGAAGGTAGCCGCAGAAAATGATGTGGTAATGCTAGATGGCAACAGTTTAGCTTTGCGTGATGTGGTTAAAGTAGCTAGAAATAACATACCTGTAAAATTACATCCATTAGGAAAAGACAAGTTAATTAGATCAAGGCAAATTATCGAAGATATTGTAAATCACAAACAAACTGTTTATGGGGTGACAACAGGATTTGGTAAATTTAGCGATGTGACTATCCCCAAGAGTGATGTGGATGCGCTTCAAGAAAATATCATTAAGAGTCACTCCTGTGGTGTTGGAGAACCTCTTCCTACTGAAGTTGTACGTGCAATGATGCTTATTCGTGCGAATTCTCTTGTTAAAGGGTTTTCTGGGGTGCGGGTTGAGGTAGTTGAGCTTATTTTAGACATGCTTAATAACGGTGTGCATCCCGTTGTTCCATGTAAAGGGTCAGTTGGCGCGAGCGGAGATCTTGCACCGCTTTCTCATATTGCACTTGCTATGATCGGGCTGGGAGAGGTGGTCTATGAGGATAAGTTAATGCCAGCTGCTGAGGCTTTCAAAAAAGCTGGATTACAACCTCTTAGGCTGACAGCTAAAGAAGGGTTGGCCTTAATTAACGGAACGCAGTATATGAGTGCACTGGGTAGTCTCGCCTTATGGGATGCTAAAGAACTGTGGAAGGTCGCCCTGGTTGCTGCTACGATGTCTTTTGAAGCACTGGAAGGGATCCCGAGCGCCTTAGACCCGCAGGTTCATATGGTTCGGCCGCACAACGGTCAAATGCTTGTTGCGCAATGGATGTTAAGGCTGTTGTCTGGCAGTGAGTTGCTGGAGAGGGTGAAGCACAATAGGGTTCAGGATGCCTATAGCCTCAGGTGTATTCCTCAGGTGCATGGGGCATCCCTGGATGCACTTGGTTATATAGAGAACGTCTTAAATATCGAGATAAACTCAGCGAGCGACAATCCCTTGATCTTTCCTGAGACGGGTGATGTAATCAGCGGCGGGAATTTTCATGGTGAGCCCCTCGCCCTAGTGCTTGATTTCCTTTCAATTGCGATGTCCAAATTAGGGAATATTTCTGAACGCCGTATTGAAAGGCTGGTTAACCCTGCGCTAAACGGTAATTTGCCTGCTTTTCTGACAGAACATGGTGGCTTGAATTCAGGGCTAATGATTTTGCAGTATACGGCTGCAGCGCTTGTCTCAGAAAACAAGGTGCTTGCTCATCCTGCTTCTGTGGATTCAATCCCAACTTCAGGAAATCAAGAGGACCTTGTGAGCATGGGATCCATTGCAGCTTATAAGGCAAGGACCGTTGTTGAAAATGTGTCCTGGATAGTTGCCGGAGAGGTGCTTGCTGCTTGCCAGGCGTTAGATTTTGTATCGCACAGAATTGGTAAGGCAAGCCAGGCTGTACTCTCATTGGTCAGGAAACAGGTACCGCATTGGGAGGAGGATCGCATAATGTATAAGGACCTGGAGACCGTACATAATCTGGTGATCTCTGGTCAAATAAGGGATGAAGTAGAAAAGGCTGTAGGGCTTTGCTTTTTTAATCGGTATCAGAAGAAAGCTGAGAGAACCAAACAATTTGCAGCAGAGGAATGGTGGCGGTGATTAAAAAAGTGGATCTTCTTGTCTCTCATGCTGCCCAGCTGGTGACCGTTTCCGGGAATTCCGGTGCTCCCAAGCGTGGCCGGGGGATGTCCGAGATCGGCGTGATTCCGGACGGGGCTGTGGCAGCCAGAGACGGCGTGATCATCGATGTAGGGACAACTGAAGAAGTGCTTGGTCGAACAGAGCTGGCCGAAGATGGGGTTTTAGTCGATGCCACGGGAAAGGTCGTGCTTCCGGGGCTGGTAGACCCGCACACTCACCTGATCTTTGCGGGCTCACGGCAGCACGAGTTTGAAATGAAGATCCGTGGCAAGGGCTATCTGGAGATCCTGGCGGCTGGCGGCGGGATTCTCAATACGGTAAAGGCGACGCGGGCTGCGACCTGCGATGAACTCATAGCAGTTGGCGAGAAATACCTGGGGGAGATGCTTGCGCACGGGACGACAACGGCCGAGGTCAAGAGCGGCTACGGCCTTACACCTGAGGATGAGATCAAGATGCTGGAGGCTGTA
>NZ_JBNATZ010000017.1:0-18863 GCF_049701015.1 Desulfofundulus sp. | reverse complement strand
GCTGAAGTTACGGCAGGTCGCATGCTGGTCCTTTATACGTCCCACCGGGCACTGCGGGAAACCTACCACAGGTTAAAGCCGGCATGTGAAGAAAAGGATATTTGTCTCCTTGGCCATAATCTCGATGGTAACCACTGGCAACTAATAGAAGCGTTTTGTAATTCTGAAAGGGCCATCCTGATGGGAGCGTCCAGCTTCTGGGAGGGAGTGGATATCCCCGGACCAGCGTTGAGCTGCGTGGTCATAGTCAAACTCCCCTTTTGGGCTCCTCACGTTCCACTGGTAGAAGCACGTATGGAGGAGCTTGCTTTCCACGGAAAAGATGGTTTCCACGATTTCAGCCTGCCCCAGGCTATTATTCGCTTTAAACAGGGCTTCGGCCGGCTAATCCGGACATCCCATGACCGGGGTGTAGTGGTGGTTTTAGATGAACGCATTTTGTCTAAGAAATATGGACGCAAATTTTTACATTCTCTGCCTCTAAAAAGCCACATCCGGGGAGAGCACACCTTAATTTTGAAGCGAATCGCCCACTGGTTTGCCTACCATGATAGTTAGTCCTGCTGGAATTTCCCCCCCTCTCATCAGTCAAAACAGGAAAATTTATTTCTAAAACTGTCACATTTCGACGAACGGTACATACTATATTAAAGACTAACAAAGTAAAAGGGGTGAGTTGTCTTGCGCGTGTATTTCGTGCGACTGCCATCCTTCATTCGAGCCCTTTTGTTGAGGGTTTGGAAATAGGAACAGGGACAGGTCAGGCCTGTCCTTTTAACTTTTTCTAAAAAGTTCAAGCAATAAATCTCCGTTATTTTTTAGCGGAGATTTTTTTTAAAAAAGGATTTTTTATTTTGGCGTAGAAAGTATATCTTAATAAGTGAATAGCATTTATTTTGCTGGCGAAACAGGTGCCCATCATATTCGAAACAAATCCAAATGCATTAAAGAGGCTCTCGAGCCGGCTTACACAAGCTTATTAAAGAGGGGATAAAATGGAAACCATCAGGCTCAACGAAATCGAAGACAGGGATTTCATCGAACGTCTGTCCCGGGAAAGCGGACAGGCAGTGGAAAATTGTTACCAGTGTGGTAAATGTACCGCCGGGTGCCCGGTCTCCTTCGCCTACGACTTTATGCCCCATCAGGTAATGCGTTTGGTGCAAATGGGACTGAAAGAGGAAGTGCTTCGTTGTCAGAGCATCTGGCTCTGTGCCTCCTGTGTTACCTGTACAGTCCGCTGTCCCAGGAACATCGACGTGGCAATGGTAATGGATACTCTGCGGATTATGGCCCGGCAAAAGGGGATAGTACCTCCAGGCAGAAGTCGTAATGTAGTCCTGTTTAACAATAATTTCCTGAAGTCCATTCAGAAGTACGGGCGCTTATTTGAACTTGCCACTATGGCCATCTTTAACCTTAAAACCGGCCATCCTTTCCGGGAAACTGATACAGGATTAACCATGTTAAGACGGGGTAAGTTAAAGTTATGGGTAACTAAACCACGGGGCCTGGAAGAGGTCAACCGGATTTTTGAAAAAGTACACCAGACGGAGAAGGAGGTTTAAACGTGAAGTTCGCCTATTACCCGGGCTGCAGTTTGGAAGCCAGCGGTAAAGAATACGATGTTTCAACCCGGGCGGTAAGCAAACACCTGGGCATCGAACTCATGGAAGTCCCCGACTGGAGCTGTTGCGGGGCCACCGCCGCGCACAGTACGAGCCACCTTCTGGCGTTGGCTTTACCTGCCCGTAATCTCGCCCTGGCTGAAGAAACAGGTTACGACATAACCGCACCCTGTGCTGCCTGTTACCAGCGTCTGGCCATGGCTTGCCATGAACTGACCCATAAGCCGCAGTTAAGGGAGAAGATTAATGAAATCACAGGAAGACCTTTTCACGGCAAAATCAGGGTGGTATCCATCCTGGAAGCAATCAGTTCCGTTGGTTTAGAACAGATACAGGCGCAAATAGTAAGGCCCTTAAAAGGCCTGAAAATAGCTGCTTATTATGGTTGCCTCCTGGTGCGACCCCGAACCATACGGATCGACGATTCCGAAAACCCACAAATTATAGAAAAGCTTATGCAGGCTGCCGGGGCGGAGACAGTGGACTGGTCACATAAAACAGAATGCTGTGGAGCATCCCTGGCAGTCAACAATGAAGAAGTGGCTATTCCCATGGTTTCCCGTATTCTCAAAGCGGCAGCACTCTCCGGTGCCAACTGCCTGGTATGTGCCTGTCCGCTGTGCCATTTCAACCTTGATATGCGCCAGCTCAAGGTCAACAGGCTTCGGGGCACCAATTACCACCTGCCTGTATTCTATTTTACACAACTTCTGGGGATGGCCATGGGTCTGAATCCACAGGACTTGAGCATGCACACTCATTTTGTAGATACCAGCCAGGTACTCAAACTGGTTGGTTAGACTATCACACACGAGGAGCGAGAGAAGGATGCAGCGTATCGGTGTTTTTGTCTGCTGGTGTGGTCTGAACATCGGCGCAGTGGTAGACATACCACGGGTCGTGGAGACGGTTTCCAAGTTTCCGGGTGTGGTTTATGCAACCGATTACAAATACATGTGTTCTGAGCCCGGACAGGAAACCATTATCCAGGCGGTACGGGAATACCGCCTGGACCGGGTGGTGGTAGCTTCCTGCTCTCCACGTCTCCATGAAGCTACCTTCCGCAAGACCCTCACCCGGGCCGGATTGAACCCCTATCTGTTAGAAATGGCCAACATCCGGGAACAATGTGCCTGGGTACATCAATTGGAACCGGAAAAAGCCACAAAAAAAGCTATTGAATTAATCCGGCGGGCGGTATTTAAGGCTGGCAATCTGGAACCTCTCTTTGAATCCATGATTCCGATTACCAAGCGAGCTCTGGTAATCGGAGGCGGTATTGCCGGTATTCAGGCCGCCCTGGACATTGCTGATGCCGGTTACCAGGTAATCCTGGTGGAAAGAGAGCCTACTATTGGCGGAAAAATGGCCATGCTTGACAAAACATTCCCCACCCTGGACTGTTCGGCCTGAATTAGCACACCAAAGATGGTTGCTGCGGCGCAGCACCCTAATATAACTCTCTTTACTTATGCAGAGGTAGAAAAGGTTGAAGGTTATATTGGTAATTTTGAAGTTACCATCAGGCAAAAGGCGCGCTTCGTAGATCATAGTAAATGCACAGGGTGTGGTACGTGCTGGGAAAAATGTCCCACCCGGGTGGTCAGTGAGTACAATCTGGGATTGGGAATGCGCAAAGCTATTTACATCAGCTTTCCCCAGGCCGTACCCAACAAACCTGTTATAGACCGACAAAATTGCAGGCAATTCACCAAGGGTAAATGTGGTGTTTGTCAAAAGGTTTGTCCGGCACAGGCAATCGATTACCAGCAGGAAGATCAGCTTATCAAGGAACAGGTCGGAGCAATTGTCTTAGCCACCGGCTACGATCTATTTGAATGGGAACAGGTCTACGGTGAATATGGTTACGGACGTTACCCGGACGTAATCAGCGGGCTACAATTTGAAAGGCTGAATAACGCCTCCGGCCCTACTGGAGGAAAAATCGTAAGACCTTCCGATGGTAAAGAACCGAAAAACGTAGTTTTCATAAAATGTGTAGGTTCACGAGATGCAGCAAAAGGGAAGGAATACTGCTCCAGAACCTGCTGTATGTACACTGCAAAACATGCGCATCAAGTATTGGAAAAAATACCGGGATCAAGAGTTTACGTTTTTTATATGGATGTTCGTACCCCGGGTAAGGCTTACGAAGAATTTTACCTGCGTACGGTCCATGAAGGTGCCCGGTACATCCGCGGCAGGGTATCTAAAATATACCCTGAAGGTGACCACCTGGTTGTCATGGGCGTGGACACCCTTTTGGGGCGACCGGTAGAGGTTGTCGCGGATCTGGTAGTGCTGGCGACGGCCATGGTACCCAGCAAAGGAGCGGCTGAACTTGCCCGCATAGTAGGTTTTTCTACCGACCAGGACGGGTTCTTTATGGAAAGCCACCCGAAACTAAGACCGGTAGAAACCAATACTGCGGGTGTATTCCTGGCTGGAGCCTGTCAGGGACCTAAAGATATCCCAGATACTGTTGCTCAGGCCAGCGCGGCCGCAGCCAAAGTATGCGCATTGTTCTCCCACAGCGAAATGGCCGTTGAACCCACGATTGCCCACGTCAATCAGGCCCTGTGTTCCGGTTGCCTGGAGTGTAAAAACGTTTGTCCCTACCGGGCCATTGAAACGACAACGGTCAGCGAACGGGTGGGCGGTAAAACAGTTGAACGCACGGTGGCCAGTGTTAACACCGGGCTATGCCAGGGATGCGGTGCCTGTACCGTAGCTTGCAGGGCCGGGGCAATCAATGTCAAAGGCTTTACTAATAAGCAGTTGCTGGCGGAGGTGGACGCGTTGTGTCTGTAACAGAACAATGGGAACCTAAAATTATTGGTTTTTGCTGCAACTGGTGCAGTTACGCTGGTGCCGATCTGGCTGGCATCAGCCGTTTGAACTATCCCGCATCAATTCGGATAATCCGGGTCCCCTGCTCGGGAAGGGTTAATCCCGTCTTTATACTGCGTGCCTTCCAGAGAGGAGCCGACGGCGTGTTGGTCAGCGGGTGACACCCGGGCGATTGCCACTATGTTAGTGGCAACTATTTTACACGCCGGCGCTACCTTATCTTTAAGCGTTTACTGGAATATGTCGGTTTTGAACCTGGTCGCTTCCAGGCCCGCTGGATCAGCGGTTCTGAAGGAGCCAAGTTTGCTCAAACAGTAAAGGATATTACGGAACAAATTAAAACCCTGGGGCCAAATACCAAAATGAGGCAAAAACCATTACAGAAACCTGCTGCTGTTTCCACCGGGGTGAGTGTTGAATGAGTGAACTAATGAAAACTCAGGAAAATTTGAGAGAGGTAGCGCGAAAATTGTTGGCCGGTGGGGAGGTCAGCCTGGTAATCGGTTATGCCCCGGGTAGTGAAGTAAGCCGGGTAGTTCCCGCTTTTATCAGAAAGGAAGAAGAAGTAGACAGGCTGATCTGGAATCCACTTTGCGTAAACAACCTGGTAAAATACCTGCTGGATTACCGTAATGAACCTGGAAAAGTGGCCGTGGTGGTCAAGGGCTGCGACTCCAGGGCCATCATACGCCTGTTACAGGATAACCAGATCACCCGGGAAAAAGTGATCATTCTGGGCATCCCTTGCCCGGGCTTGATTAAATCAGATCTGGTAGCAGCCAACCTTGATCCGGGAACATCGATTACAGCAGCGACTGTTAATGAGCGGGGTTTTTCCCTGCAGACGGGGAAAGGAAGTTTCACTTTCACCCGGGACGAAGCCTTGCTTGATAAATGCCGGAACTGCGAACACCACACCCCCGTAATCGCTGATTTTATGCTCGGTGAAGAAATACCACCCAGCGTTCCGGAGGATCCCTTTATAGGGGTAAAAACACTGGAACAGTTACCAGTAAAAGAAAGGAGCGCATACTGGGATAAACAGTTCAGCCGGTGTCTGCGGTGTTACGCCTGCCGCAATGTTTGCCCGGCCTGCACCTGCCGCGAATGTGTGTTTGACCAGGCGGAACCTCGCTGGGTGGCCAAAGCCAACAATCTTTCAGAGAATACTGCTTTTCACCTGATCCGGGCCTTTCACGTAGCCGGCCGGTGCGTGGATTGTGGTGAGTGCGAAAGGGTATGTCCGGTAAATATACCTCTTTCGCTCCTCAACCGGAAGATATTAAAGGATATAAAGGACCTGTTCAACGTCCCCACTCCGGGTAGCAGTTTGGAAGAATTGTCGCCGTTAGGAACATTTAATAATTCCGATCCTGATGAATTTATGTAGAGGGGGGACGTAAAATGAAAACATACACCATCTCAAGTGACAACTTGGGTACCTGGCTCGATACACTGGCCAGGGATTATACCTTAATCGCTCCCGTCAGGGAAGAAGAAACCGTTTCTTTATTCAAACCGGTGAGCGGCTTTGCAGAGATAGACCTGGCTTACACCAATAGCACAGTGTCCCCAAAGAGCTGGCTTTTCCCTCAGACGGAAGAAATGTTTTTCTTTTCGACTGGCGATGGTCAGATTAACCTCGCCGACGTTCAAACTCCGGGACCAGCTGTAATCTTTGGGATCCGCCCCTGCGACATTAAAGGAATCCTGGCTCTGGATCCAGTTTTTAATGGTGCGTACCAGGATTGCTATTATCAGAAACGACGACAGGATACCATCCTGGTAGGTTTATCCTGTACCAGGGTGGGACCCCATTGCTTTTGTACCTCTATGGGAGGAGGCCCCACCGATGGAAAGGGAGCCGACCTGTTATTAACAGAGATGGACAAAGGTTACGGCATCGAAATATTAACTCCACGGGGAGAAGAATTGATCAATAGATACCAGAAGTATTTTGACATTGACCGGGAAGACCGGGTAACAGAAGCGCGAGAGCGACTGGAAAGAGAATTAGTCGGGCAGTTTACCTGTAATCTGGACACAACTGGTGTCAAGGAATTCCTGGATCAACATTTCGAATTGCCTTACTGGGACGAGCTTGCCCGCCGCTGCCTGGGCTGTGGTATCTGCACCTATATCTGCCCGACCTGTCATTGTTTCGATATCTTTGACCAAAGTCCGGATGGGGAATCGGGAATTCGGTCCCGCTGCTGGGATTCCTGCATGTTTAGCCACTTTACCCGTATGGCCGGTGGACATAATCCCCGGCCCACCCAGAAGGAACGGGTACGCAACCGTTTTCTGCACAAACTGAAATATCACCAGGACCGTTACAACTTGAACGGATGTGTCGGGTGTGGCCGCTGCGTCAGCAAATGTCCGGTAAATATTGACATCCGACAGATCATTGCTGACCTTCAGGAGGTGGCCAAACATGAGTAACTGCCACTGTCGCAATCCCTTAAAGCCTTATCCAGCCACCATCGTAAAGATTATTGATGAAACACCGGATGTAAAAACTTTTCAGATGGTCTTTGATGACCCTGCGGTAATGGAAGGCTTCCAGCAAAAGCCGGGCCAGGTAGCCCAAGTCTCAGTGTTTGGTGTAGGGGAAGCTACCATTTCCATCACCTCCTCACCTACAAGGAAAGGCATCCTGGAGTTTAGCGTAAAAAAGGTGGGCATGCTAACCGGTGCTCTGCATAGTCTGGAACCGGGCAATAAAGTCGGTATACGCGGTCCTTATGGTAATCACTTTCCTTACGAAGTAATGAAAGGAAAAGATCTTTTGTTCATTGGCGGTGGCATTGGCCTGGCTCCCTTGAGAGCACTCATTGATTTTGTGCTGGATGAGGAAAACAGGGGGGATTATGGAAAGGTAGACATTATCTACGGCGCCCGGTCTATGGATGACCTTTGTTTTAAATACGATATCCTCGAACGCTGGCCCCAAATGCCGGGCACTACCGTTTACACCACCATCGACCGGGCTGAACCGGGCTGGGAGGGACATGTAGGGTTTGTCCCGGCCTACCTGGAGGAGATTAATCCCTCCCCGGAAAACAAGTATGCCATTACCTGCGGCCCCCCAATTATGATCAAGTTTGTATTGCAGGCCCTCGAAAAGATGGGCTTTTCCGACGATCAGGTCATAACAACCCTGGAACTAAAAATGAAATGCGGAATTGGCAAATGTGGCCGCTGTAACATCGGCAGCAAGTATGTATGTCTGGACGGACCTGTCTTTTACTTGAGCCAGCTGAAACAGCTACCACCGGAATTTTAAAGTTTCCAACCCCTGTATGGTATGGAAAGATAGCTCTTTAAAAAAATGGCTATGAGAACCCCTCAGGAACCAAAGGAAGCACCTGTCTCAATCCTGGAAGAATAAAGACACCGTCCTTTAAAGACCGGTGTCTTTTTCTCCACATATAATAAATGCAAGCTCTTATTTTTCCCGGGGTGATCAGCATGACCAGGGCGTCACGTTGGCGCATTTATGTGGGGCTGTTTCTTTTAAGCGTGGGAGGGATCTTGCTGGGCATAACCCTGCTACTGCGTTAAAAAGGATTTCACTACAATCATGTAGAAGTATAGAACTAATTCTGATCGCTAAAGCCCACCCCCAGTATACCTCCCAGAGCACCAGCCACGAGAGACAGGATTAACTTTTGGAACAGGGAAACGGGCATAACCTGAGATGGTATCAAGGTAGTGGCAAGCAACCAGGTTACGAGAAAAAATAATACCGCCACCCCTAAACCGTGAAACAAACCCCGATTCCCAGCCCGGCTGGCAGCGGAGCACGCTCCCACCAGTACACTGAAGAAAAATAGACCTGCGGCAAACCAGGGCAGACTGCTTTCAGCAAGGCTGGTAAAATAATAAGCTGCACCAATTAAAACACTGCCCAGAAAGGACACTGCCAGCCCTAAAAGAGTTCCCCTTAACACCTCCCAAATGCTAAAGGAACCAGGAGTTTCCTGGTTAAACAAAGTAGATCACCTCCATGTTTTATTTTCATCTATAGTAGGTGACCATGGTAAATATGAATAATTTTGGTTGGAAAAGGGAAGTTTTAAAACAAGTTGTGGCTTATCCACTGGGGCAAAATCTATATTTAAATATCACCAACCGGTGCACAAACAACTGCCTGTTCTGCATCCGCCATACTACCGCAGGTATTGGTTATAATCTCTGGCTGAAACAGGAGCCATCCCCGGAAGAAGTCCTAAAGGCTGTACAAGACCCTACCATTTACCGGGAAGTAGTTTTCTGTGGTTATGGGGAGCCCCTAATGCGCCTGGAAGCAGTCATCAAGATAGCAGAACAATTAAAGAAAAAAGGGGGACAAGTCAGAATTAATACTAACGGACAGGCGAATCTCATTTATCAAAAGAATGTGGTCCCGGAATTGAAAAACCTGGTAGATGCCATCTCTATTAGCTTAAACGCACATTCGGCAGAACGCTACCTGGAAATTTGCAGGCCCATATATGGGGAAAAAGCCTACCAGGCCGTATTAGATTTTACCCGCTCTTGTGTTGGACAAATTCCCAGGGTGATCCTGTCGGTTGTTGAATGGCCCGGAGTGGATGTGGAAAAGTGCAGGGAAATTGCTTTTAAATTGGGAACAGAATTTCGGTTGCGTAAGTTTTCCGGTATGTTTAAACAATATGACCAAGAGTAATTCAAACCAGCGGTTCCTGGCTTATCAACTGGCCAGGGATTTTTTTATCCAACCCGTGTGACCTTTTGACGCAGGAATTCAAAAGCCTATCTCAGAAACTGGAGGCAAAGTGTGATGTCCGGTTTTTAGTTTGAAGGCTCCTGTCGCAAGAAGAAAATATTTGAAGAAATAAAGTTACAGTTATTAGCAGGAAAAACCAGTAACAGGAAAGAAATAAGTGGGGAGTTAAATAAAAAAAGGAGCGATTCAGATGTGGAACCTGCTACCTGCACAGAAGCGCCAGAATGCCTTGGCAGTTTTGTGGCAAGTAGGGGCCCGCATCCTTGAAACCCTGGGGGCTGACGAATATGCCCTGCGCTGGATTGATCGGGCCATGCGGCTTAAGCCCAGACAAGCAACACTCCATCTGCATGCAACAAGGCTCTGCTTGAAACGAGGCCGTTTGGACAGGGCAATCCTGCACTGGAAAAAGGTAACCGGCGAACAGGGTAAGGTAAGTCTCCTGTACTGGCTTAACCGGACTAACCAGCATACTTTCAATGCTTCCCGGTTGATCAAACGAACCGGCGCTTGCCCTCTGGTTGAAGAAGAGATAGACCCTGCCAGTACCTCCAAAGAAAGAAAAAATTCTTGGCCCCGCTTTTTAGGCCGGTTAGGAGTTCTATTTCAGGGACCGCCCGAGACACCACCTCTAGATGAGATAGGCGTGCAACTACTTGAAATGGGAAGGGTCGAGGAAGCCCTTACCATTTTCCGACAGGTTTTACTCTGCAAGGGGGCCAGTCCTGAACTATATTTCAATATGGGCCTTGCAGCCAGTAAGATGGGCCGCCACGAAGAAGCTCTAGAGTACTACCAGCGGGCACAGGCCGGGGGACTGAACAACGCAGAAATTATGAATAACAAGGGGTACAGTTTCTCTCATTTGGGACGATATGAGGAGGCCATTGCTTGTTATGAACTGGCCAAGGAAATGTGTCCGGGCGACCCAACCGTACTTTCCAATCTGGCCTCCTGCTACCACAGGGCTCACTTATATCAAAAAGCTCTTTCTTGTTATGAAAACGCCCTGCGTTGCAACTCCAACGACTCCACAACCTTGAACAACTATGCCTTGTGCCTGGATGAATTGGGCAGGTGCGAAGAAGCCCTCCAGCTCTACGACCGGGCACTGAGAGTGGACCCGGATAATCAGATAATTCTCCTGAACAAGGCAGCATGCTTGGTCAAGTTGAAATGCTACAACGAAGCTATTTCCATATGTGACCAGATATTGGCCCGGCAACCCTGCTGTCCGGAAACCTGGGGCATGCGCGGAAACGTACTTAACGAGATGGGGCGGATCTCAGAAGCTGTTGAATGTTATAACAGGGCTCTCGGGATTTCTTCTTAAGACTTATTTGGAAATTAATTTGGAATCTCTTAATCTTAATAGTATTATCCTTTAATGGCGGTTATTCCCAACAAAATTACCGCCATCTTTGTTTTTCCTGACGGTTTTTTGTCTTTGTTCCGTCAGAATCAGCAGGACGTTAGGGAAGGGTGGCGAAATAGTTAAAATTCAGGTGGCTGAGTTATACTACTCGGTGGAGGAATTAAACATATGTACCAACTGACCGTAATTAAACGTTTTTCAGCTGCCCACCGTCTGGTCAACTACCAGGGCCAATGTGCTCGACTGCATGGACATACCTGGACCGTAGAGGTTTCAGTAGGGGGAAGGGAACTGGATTCTTGCGGTATGCTTATCGACTTTCGAAACTTAAAGGAACTGGTGGGAAAGATAGTAGAGGAACTGGATCATAGCTATTTGAATGACTTAAACCCGTTTAATAGACAAAATTTTAACCCTACTGCAGAGAATCTGGCCCGCTACATTTTTTATAAATTGAAGTCGCAGTTGCCCTCCAATTTGACCGTGAATGAAGTTCGGATATGGGAATCCCCCGATGTCTGTGCCAGCTACCGGGAGGATTGACTGCCATGAAAAGTATCGTTTTACTTTCTGGAGGTCTGGATTCCACCGTTTCCATGGCCCAGGCCTTACGCGAAGGCCGGGTAGAACTATGCCTGACCATGGACTACGGCCAGCGGGCCGCATCAAGAGAAATTGCTGCTGCCTCCGCACTGGCCGCCTATTATAAACTGGCTCACCGGGTAATCCAGTTGCCCTTTCTGGGCGAGGTTACCACGAGCGCTCTGGTGAACAGGGAGAAAACCATACCGGAACTCACAGAAGAAGATTTAAACGATACCCGTAAAACTACGGCTACCGCTACTGCAGTATGGGTACCAAACCGAAACGGTTTATTCATTAACATTGCCGCAAGTTTTGCAGAAGCCCTGGGGTGTGAGCAAGTAGTGACCGGTTTCAACCGGGAAGAAGCGGTTACTTTTCCTGATAACAGCCTCGATTTTCTAGAGGCAATCAATGGCTCCCTGAGATATTCTACAGTCAGTGGTGTGCGTGTGGTCAGCTACACCGCCAGGCTGAACAAGGCGGAAATAGTGCAACTGGGAGAGCGTCTGAAAGTACCATGGCACCTCATCTGGAGCTGTTACTACGATGGAGAGACCATGTGCGGGCGCTGTGAAAGTTGCAGGCGACTGAACCGGGCTATGAACGCAGCAGGCTTAGTAGATAGGAACAGGAGGTAATATTTATCTATGCATGTTTATTTTGTCCCCCACACCATCCTGTATGACGGCACACAACTGACATCTCTTTGGGCCTACCGCTCCTTCGGCCTGTTAGGAGATAGTATTGTGGCCTTCAGGGGACCCTGTCGCGTTCATTTCGAACACATGGTCGACCTGGAAGATGTACGAAAACAATCCCCCATTTACGGCGATGATATGTTGCATTTTATCGTGGAACAATTTGATCACGATTTGGAAAGAGCAGTCCTGCGACAGCGTCTGCTAACGGCCATAATTAAAGAAATTCTGGAGCAAAAAGGACATGGTCTGAAACGAGCAGGGGATGACTTATATTACCAGGAACGCAAGCTATCAATTTCAATTGCGACTAGCACGCCAGTATCCACCATGATCCATATGGCCTTAAATATAACGGCGGAGAACACACCAGTACCGGCGGTGGGGCTGGTGGAACTGGGGTGGCCTGTAGCATTAATTCCGGAGCTTGCCAAAGCAATTGGTCAGGCTTATGCTGACGAAATGCAGGGCGTGAAACATTCCAGGTGTAAGGTAAAGGGGGTGGTTTAGTTGTCACCCCGGGTCGCCCCCCTGATTGAAATTTTCTCTTCCATACAGGGGGAAGGAATCTGGCTGGGTTGCCGGCAAATTTTTTTGCGTTTTGCTGGCTGTAACCTGACCTGTAGCTATTGTGACACTCCCAGGGACATACCCCCTCATTGTCGCTGGGAAGTCCGGCCGGGCCAACGAGAATTTATGTTATTACCCAACCCCATGACTCCTCATGAGGTGGCCTCGAAAGTCAGGGAATTAAATCCAGTCATTCACCACTCGATAAGCCTTACTGGGGGAGAGCCTCTGCTCCATACATCGTTTCTCCTGGAACTCATTCCCCTCCTCAAGGGGACCCGGCGGGGCGTTTACCTGGAAACTAACGGTACTTTACCGGATAGTCTCGCACAGTTACTTCCTTTTGTAGACATTATCGCCATGGATATCAAATTACCGGGAACCGCCAACATACTCCCTTGCTGGCAGGAACACAGGGCATTTCTGAAACTGGCCAGTACAAAACATTTATTTGTTAAGCTGGTAGTAAGCGAAGAGAGCAAGCAGGAAGAAATAGAGATGGCTTTAGAGTTGATTTGTAGCGTGGGGGATATCCCGCTCGTGATTCAACCGGTTACAACCCCGGACGGTAAACCCCGTTTGAACCCGCAAAAAGCAATTACCTGGCAATCCCGGGCGCTGGAAAGACTCTCTGACGTCAGGATCATCCCCCAAACGCACAAATTTTTGGGTTATTTGTAAGGTGAGGAGGGAGAGAATAATGATTGATACAGATAAGATTGAGAAAGCGGTTCGCATGATCCTTGAAGCTATCGGTGAAGACCCTGACCGGGAAGGGCTCAGGGAGACCCCGGCTCGAGTAGCAAGAATGTACAAGGAAATTTTCTGTGGTCTATGGGAAGATCCTGAATTACACTTAGAAAAAATATTTACTGAAGAACATGAAGAAATGATCCTGGTGAAAGATATTCCTATATACTCAATGTGCGAACATCATTTGCTACCTTTTTTCGGCAAGGCTCATGTGGCATATATACCGAGGAGGGGTAAAGTAACTGGACTTTCCAAACTAGCACGGGTGGTCGAGGGATTTTCCAAACGTCCTCAATTACAAGAACGTCTGACAAGCCAAATCGCGGACAGCATCATGCGTCGGCTTAACCCACAAGGTGTGCTGGTTGTTATTGAAGCTGAGCATATGTGCATGACTCTGCGGGGGATTCGTAAACCTGGTTCAAAAACCATTACTTCGGCAGTTCGTGGTTCCTTCCAAAGAAGTGAAGCTACGAGAGCGGAAGCCCTGGCTCTCATCAAGGACTAGCTAATCAATACCTTCGGAGGTTATAGTATGAAGGAAAAAGAAGGCAAACTGGAATTAATAGCTGCCAAAAGTTTTACTCCCTATCCGGAATTGTATAAGGTGATTGATTTCTTAAATAAAACTCTTAAACATAAGAAATTAATGTTTGGTTTAACAAAGGATCCTGAGAATGGCAACATGATTATCTCAATTTATGAAATATAGAGGCACAAAATATTGGAGGTTACCATGATTGTTTTGCTCAGTAATGACGACGGTATTCACGCTCCTGGTTTAAAAGCCCTGGCCGAAAGCCTGCAGGAACTGGGTGAGCTTTATATCGTAGCCCCGGACCGGGAACGCAGTGCTACCGGCCACGGGATTACCGTACATCGCCCTTTGCGCCTGGAAATGGTCAACATGCATGGTCTTAAGGCCAGGGCCTGGGCCGTAGATGGTACCCCAGCTGATTGTGTAAAGCTGGCAGTGGAAGATTTGTTACCCGGCCCCCCCGCTCTTGTGGTTGCAGGAATTAATCAGGGGCCTAATCTGGGTACTGATGTTCTTTATTCCGGAACGGTTTCCGCGGCTATTGAAGGAATAATCAACGGTCTTCCGGCTCTAGCCATTTCCTTGGCCAGTTATGGCGACCACGATTTTACCAGAGCTGCCGAAGTAGCCCGGAAAGTGGTAGGCCTGACTATCGAGAAAGGATTGCCCCGGGGTACATTGTTAAATATCAATGTACCTGTAGCTGAACCACGGGGGGTACGCTTCACACGCCTGGGTAACAGACGCTACGTAAATATTTTCCATAAGCGAACCGATCCACGTGGACGCATTTATTATTGGATGGCTGGAGAACCTCTTGATCTGGAAGATAACGGCAATGATACCGATGTACAGGCAATAAGAGAAAATTTTATCTCCATCACTCCAATTCAGCTGGACCTGACTGATTACCGCTCACTGTCAGTCTTTCGCCAGCAGTGGAAGGAGATTAATTTTATTTTTTAACATGCCAGCCTAAAAAGGACGCCAGGCGCCGCAAATCATGGCTGTGCACTCCCCCGAAAACAAACAATAAAGACAGGTAGGTAAAAGAGCCCAATAAAAGTACAATCAAAAGGCCAGTGCGCGAGAGATCGCCGGGACCCAGCATGAAGTTACGGACATACCACATAACCAGCGACATACCTGTTGTAGCTACCAGTGGTTTACCCAGGCAATAACCGAAATCCACTCTTAGACCTATAATTTCCTTTAAATCCCGGTAGTTCAACAGGGACATGATGATATAAGCAGCACATAACGAAAGAGCTGTCCCCCTTATACCCAGGGCAGGAATAGCTGTAAGATAATAAATACCGGTTACTTTAAAAGCAGCAGCAATCATAAGGTTACGCAATGGCCTTTCAGCACGACCCAACCCCTGCAGGATCCCAGTGGTAGTCTGCTGCAGATAAAGAAACGGCCCGCCCAGGGCCAGGGTCCCCAGAGCAACTCCGGCGTTGGCATACCCAAAAATTGCCTGACACAGCTCCCTGGGCAACAGGAAAAAAACGGCAGTAGCAGGTAGTCCGGCAAGCATTGTTAAACGTAAAGCTTCTTCTGTACGGCCACGAACCAGTGAAAGATTATTCTGCGCAAGGGCATCACTTATAGCAGGAATCAGAGCGGTGGCCAAAGAAATGGTCACAATGCTGGGGGTAAACAGGAGAGACTCGGCGATTCCAACAAATTGACCGTATACCCCAGTGGCCTCGCTTAAACTCATACCTGCAGCCTGAAGTCGCCGGGGGATCAGCATGGCATCCAACGACAAAAAACCTGTGGAAACAAAGCGTGTCAGAGTTACGGGTATGGCCAGTTCAAAGATTCGACTGGTAACCTTGAAGGCTGGTTCTGGGAAATAAAGGACAGTAGGCGATAGGAGAGGACGTTGTTGAAAATAGATGACCAGCATGAACAGAAAACCAACGAATTCCCCCAACACCACACCCAGGGAAATCCCCATGGCCGCATACTCGATTCCTTTGGGAAGCATAAGCCAGGCAATTCCCAAACCGGCAATTACGCGAACCAGCTGTTCCACCACCTGGGTTACAGCTGTAGGGGTCATCTGCTGGAGGCCCTGGAAAAACCCGCGAAAAGCCGAACAAAGGGATACGATGATAATACCCGGGATCAGGCTAACAAAACAGTAGTACACTTTTGGGTTGGGAAAGACATACCTTTGCAGAAGGGGGGCACCCAGAATAAGCACCAGGGTAAAAAATAAACTGCTGGCTAAAATACACCAAAAGGCTATTGAAAAAACCCGGTAGGCCCCCCGGAGGTTACCCCTGGCTACCTCTTCAGCCATCAGTTTGGAAATCGCCACCGGAATTCCGGCTGTAGCCAGCACCAGTACCAGAATATAGATAGGGTAGACCATATTGAAAAGGCCAACCCCTTCAGGGCGGATCAGCCTGATCATTAAAATTTGGTAAGCAAAACCGATTAAACGGTTACACAGGCTGGCCAGTAAAAGAATAAATGCACCGTAGACAAAAGATTGCCGGGACATAATTCTGCCACCTCTTGCTATATGTATGTTCTTGTTCACGTCCCTATGTGGCCAACCCTGTCAAGCCATTTAAAATACCTGTCGAAAAAATTTTTGTATTTCCAAAGGATTTTACGAGTATGGCGTAGAATAACAGAAGTTTAAAGAAAGCAATCAATGAAACGGATTTTGTATAAAAAGGCACCCCTGTTGGGGCTGTTTTTTGTGCCCAATCCAGATATGCCCAGTTCTGGCTACGATATAGTATAGAATACAGACCTGGGGGAAACCATTATTTACAAAAAGGAGGTAACGGGATTTTGAAAAACTACCAGACTTCTCAACTACGCAATATTGGTGTGGTTGCCCACGGAGGCGCGGGTAAAACCTCTCTCGTGGAGGCAATGCTTTTTAATACCGGAGCCATCAACCGACTGGGCCGGGTAGAAGATGGTACTACCACTGCCGATTATCATCCTGAGGAAATCAATCGCCAGGTGACTATTCATACCAGCCTGGTGCCCTGTGAATGGCTAAACTGCAAATTAAACGTTTTAGATACCCCGGGTTACTCCGATTTCATCGGGGAAGTGCGCAGTGTGTTGCGGGTGGTTGAAACCGCCCTTTTTGTGGTATCCGCAGTTGATGGCGTAGAAGTGCAGACTGAAGTCATCTGGGATCTGGTAGAACAGGGTAATCAATCCCGGGTAATCTTCATAAACAAAATGGACCGTGAAAATGCTAATTTCTATAAAGTACTCGAGGATCTGCAGACCAGGTTTACTGCCAATTTTGCCCCTATCCAGCTTCCCATCGGCCAGGCCAATGATTTTACCGGAATCGTAGATCTGATAGAACAAAAGGCTTACATCTTTGAAAATGGGAAACCAAAGGAAATTGCCATTCCCGATAATCTGGCCTTAGAAATTCCATCTTACCGTGAAAAGTTGATCGAAGCAGCAGTAGAAGCTGATGATGAACTGATGATGAAGTACCTGGAAGGAGAGGAATTAAGCAGCGAAGAAATTAAACATGGTCTGCAAAAAGGAGTTGTTGCGGGCAAGGTAGTCCCCATTTTATGCGGTTCCGCCACCAAAAACATAGCTGTAACCAACCTGATGGATTTCCTGGTGAAAAATTGTCCAGCTCCGCCAGCAGAAGAAGGAGCTCCTTTCTCTGGTCTTGTTTTTAAGACTCTGGCTGACCCCTATGTGGGTAAGATGAACTTTATCCGCGTTTTCACCGGAACCTTGAAGAGCGATACTGTCGTACTAAATAGCACCAAGGATAAACAGGAGAAGATCGGACAGATCTTGTACGTACGAGGCAAAAGTTCCACACCAACCAACGAGGTGCCTACGGGCGACATTGCCGTACTGGTTAAACTCCAGGACACCAGTACAGGCGATACCCTTTGTGATAAAGACCATCCAGTGAAGCTGGAAGGAATAAACTTCCCCGAACCAACATTGACGGTAGCCATACAGCCGAAAAGTAAAGGGGATGAAGATAAGCTGGGGGATGCCCTCTCCAAGCTGCTGGAGGAGGACCCTACAGTCCGGGTAGAGAAAAATACGGAAACAAAGCAGACGCTGCTCACCGGGATGGGAGAGTTGCATCTGGATATCCTGCTTGAGAGATTAAAGCGCAAGTACGGTGTAGATGTAACCATGGATTCTCCGAAAGTACCTTACAGGGAAACCATTCGCGCTGAAGTCAAGGTGGAGGGCAAGCATAAGAAACAAACCGGTGGGCGTGGTCAATACGGTCACGTATGGCTTCGTCTTGAACCCCTGGCGGATGCCCCATTCGAATTTACTGAAGAGATTTTTGGCGGAGCAGTACCAAAACAATATATACCTGCAGTAGAAAAGGGTGTACGAGAGGCCATGCAAGAAGGCGTGCTGGCCGGTTACCCCGTCACCGGTGTAAAAGTGGTACTCTACGACGGTTCGTTCCACCCCGTAGATTCATCAGAACTCGCATTCAAAATTGCCGCCTCCATGGCCTTTAAGAAGGGACAACAACAGGCCAAACCCGTGCTACTTGAACCAATCATGGAAGTAGAAGTTACTGTACCTGAGAACTTCATGGGTGACATCATCAGTGACTTTAATACCAAGCGGGGGCGCATTCTGGGAATGGAAGCGGCCGGGAAGAATTCCCGGGTTAAGGCCCTGGTACCGCTGGCAGAAATGTATCGCTACGCTATCGACCTGAAGTCAATGACCCAGGGGCGGGGTTCCTTCCGGATGAAATTCTCCAGCTACGAAGAAGTGCCTGCCCGTCTGGCTGAAGACATCATTAAAAAGGCCAAAGCAGCGGAGGCAGAAAAATAGGCAGGAGGAAATCTCCTGCCTTACTACTTTACAAAATTTCAAAGGGCCTTCTCCTTTGAGAAGGCCCAATCTCACTCTGGCAGGGGAGACAGGACTCGAACCCGCAACCTACGGTTTTGGAGACCGTTGCTCTACCAATTGAGCTACTCCCCTACAACTATCTGTTCTTAGCACAGTTATTATAAAACATTTTCAACCACCCGTCAAGGATCATTATCGCCATGTCCGTGTCAAGATCCAGTAGGTATCTCCACAACAACTTTCCGTTATGAGACCT
>NZ_JBNATZ010000016.1:0-19433 GCF_049701015.1 Desulfofundulus sp. | reverse complement strand
AACTATATTCAGGTATCTTTTCCTTTTTCTTTTCTACGCTTTCTTAATTGTAGTGGTCCGTGAGATGTTCTGGGGGATGCGAGCCAATTCGCCCATGGCAAACCCGGTTCCCCCCGGGGGTACCCCGGGCACCTGTTTGGGGGGGCTACCGTCCCGAAACCGGGAGGCACGGCTGGTGGTTCTGGCCAGTTCCTATCCTGGGCTGGAAAAGGGAATGACTTTTTACCTGGGAGAAAGGATTACCCTTGGCCGGGGAGAGCATAACGACCTGGTTGTTCCCGATCCTTTTTCTTCCCAGGAACACGCGGTAATTTTTTTACGGGGTGACCAGTATTGGGTACAGGATCTGGCCAGTTTAAACGGTACCTATCTTAATGAGGTGCGCCTGGACCGGCCTGCCGTTCTGGCAGATGGTGACCGTTTGCGTATTGGTAGCGTTACCTTTCAATTTGTGAGGTGGGGATATGAAGTGGAGTCAAGCCAGTGATGCGGGGCTGGTACGGCGAGTAAATGAAGACAGCCTGTGTGTGGAACCCGGTTTGGGTTTGTTTGCCGTGGCCGATGGTATGGGCGGCCATCGGGCCGGGGGGATTGCCAGCCGGACGGCCATTGCTGAACTGGTACGTTTCCTTAAAGCACATCATCCTCTCCCGGACGATCCGGGGAATTTACTCGTACAGGGCGTACAGGAAGCCAACCGGCTGGTTTATCAATTATCCTCCAGCAGTGCAAGCTACAGAGGTATGGGTACGACTTTGACTGCGGTGCTGGTTGCAAAAGAATATCTTCACCTCGCACATGTTGGGGATAGCCGCGTATATCTGTTACGTGGGGGGAAGATCCTTCAGCTCACGGAAGATCATTCCCTTGTGCAGGAACTGGTCCGGCTGGGAGGTCTCAGTGAGGAGCAGGCTCGTTGTCACCCCCAGCGCAATGTACTCACCCGGGCTCTTGGTATTGAACCCAGGCTCGAAGTGGATGGCGGGCAGGTAAAACTCCATCCTGGTGATAAAGTGCTTTTATGCACTGATGGTTTAACGGTTCATTTACCGCCTCATGAAATAGGCACACTGGTGGAAAAGAATCCGGATTTGAACCGGGCTGTGAAGAAACTGGTAGAGGTTGCACTTGAACGGGGTGGTAGTGATAATATTACGGTGATCTTAATGGCGGTGGAATAAACATGTTTGCCCCGAGAGAATATCACTTGCGGGCCGTTGAAAGAAAGTTGCTTTTTGGGGTTTGCGCTTACATGCTGGCTGGAGCGGGGGCGCTTTATTTCCTGAAACCGGTACCATCCGCAGTAATGGTACTGGTAGGAGCGCTGCTTACCATGTTAGCCTTCTGGGGCCTTCATTTCTTCTGGTTATGGACCGGTTTTGCCGGAGATCCCTTTTTGTTACCCCTCGTGGCTCTCTTTTCTTCTACCAGCCTGGTTTTTCTTTATCGTTTAAATCCAGCTTATGCGTTTCGCCAGTTTGTGTGGTTGTTGATAGGTTTACTCACTCTGTGGTTTATGACCTGCTTTTTTCTCCGTTACCGGGTACTGGCCGATTATAAATACGTTTACGCTCTGACCGGCATAATCGGTCTTTTGTTGCCCATCTTTTTGGGGGTCGAGCAGGGAGGAGCCAAAAGCTGGCTTGATTTGGGATTGTTTCAGGTGCAACCCTCGGAGTTTGTAAAAATACTGCTGGTGCTCTTCCTGGCTGCCTTCCTGGCTGAAAATCGCCTGGCCCTGGCGGAGGGAACCCGGACGGTAATGGGTGTAGCACTGCCGGCACCGCAGGAATGGGGGCCCTTGATCGCTATGTGGGGCGTTTCTCTTATACTCTTAATCTTTCAAAAGGATCTGGGGGCGGCGCTTATTTATTTCAGTACTTTTTTAGCCATGGTTTACGCCAGTACCGGGCGGGTGGCATATATATGTCTGGGAGGAGCGCTTTTCCTGGCCGGAGCAGCGGGCAGTTATGCTCTTTTTGAACACGTGCGCCTGCGGGTGGAAGTCTGGCTTAACCCCTGGCGTTACGTGGAAACTGCCGGTTACCAGGTAGTCCAATCTCTTTTCGCTCTGGCTGCGGGCGGTCTCACCGGCTCCGGGTTGGGTGGAGGTCTGCCCCTGTTTATCCCGGCTGTGCACACAGATTTCATTTTTGCGGCTATTACTGAGGAGATGGGCCTGGCAGGTGGACTTGGCGTATTGATGATTTACATGCTCTTTGTTTACCGTGGTTTCCTTATTGCCCTGGCATCCCCGGATGATTTTGCCTGTCTCCTGGCAACGGGGTTGACCGCCTTGATGGGACTGCAGGCATTTATCATTATGGCCGGGGTAACCAAGCTCCTGCCTTTAACCGGCGTTACCTTGCCCTTTCTCAGTTACGGTGGCAGTTCCCTGGTGGCCAATTTCATCATTTTGGGCCTTTTATTGAATATTTCACATGAGACGGAGCTTCTCAAACGGCTGGCAAGTGGTTAGGCTTTTAGGTAATCAGGGGAAATTATTTGGCGAGGGGAAAATGAAACAGAACATCCGTCGGTTAGGCTATTTGCTCCTGGGCTCCTTTGTCCTGTTGAGTCTTTATATTGGCTATATCAACGTGTTCCTGGGACCGGTTCTGGCAACAGACCCCCACAACCGGCGCCTGGCAGCTTACGAAGCCAAAGTGCGTCGGGGGACCATCTGCGACCGCAGAGGGGCGGTGCTGGCGAAAACTCAGGATGGCAGGCGCATTTACCCTCTGGGGGAAGATGCAGCTCAGGTAATTGGTTTCGTTTCCCAACGTTACGGCCGCACCGGGCTGGAGTCTGCCTATGATCGTTACCTGTTAGCCATGACCGATGAAGATAAAATTGGTATGATTATAGACCGTTTGATGGGCCGTCCGCGGGTAGGGGACAATGTGGTAGTTACCCTGGATGCCCACCTCCAGCGACTGGCTATGAGACTTCTCGGTAACCGGCGGGGAGCTATCGTGGTACTGGACCCCCGAAACGGGGAGATTCTAGCCCTGGCCAGCAGTCCCAGCTACGATCCGAATACAATCGACCAGCCGGTAAGGCGTACCCCTGACGGTAAGGTTCTCACCGTGTACGACTTACTGCAACATGATAAAGGGGCACCCATTCTGAACAGGGCCACCCAGGGAGCGTATCCACCCGGTTCAACCTTTAAATTAATTACTGCTGCAGGTGCCCTGACTGCAGATCCCGGCGTGATCAAACGTATTTTTAATTGTCAGGGTAGCCTGGTAATTGATGGCTTTCGACTATATGATACTGCTGCCCACGGAAAAGTAGATTTTCGCCGTGCTCTGGCTGTGTCCTGCAACGTCGCTTTCGCTCAGTTAGGTTTGGAGATGGGAGCAGAAAGGTTTTACCAGACTTCTCGTGCCTTTGGCTTAACTTTGGATCCCTGGAAAGGCAACCTTCCGGAGGTTGCTTATCGGCCCGGGACTCTCACCCCTCCGGAAAAGATGAGCAAACCGGAGTTGGGTTCCAGCGCTATCGGTCAGGGTGAGGTGCTGGTTAGCCCGCTGCAAATGGCACTGGTTGCAGCGGCCATCGCTAATGATGGGGTAATCATGCGCCCCCATCTTTTAGTCCGGGTACAGGACCACAGGGGTGGTGTGCTTTTCCAGACGGTACCGCACCGCTGGCTTACTGCAATTGATTCGAAGGTTGCCGGTATCATCAAGGAGGCTATGGTGGATGTGGTAAAAGAAGGAACCGGTCGAGAAGCGGCACTCCCTGGTATAACTGTGGCCGGTAAGACGGGCTCGGCACAGAATCCCGGTGGAGAGCCTCATGCCTGGTTTGTTGGTTTTGCTCCTGCCGAAAGACCCCGGGTGGTGGTAGCAGTAATTGTGGAAAACGGTGGTGCCGGCGGGGTGGTGGCGGCTCCCATTGCCCGGGAGATAATCCAGGCGGTAATGACTACCGGCTCGTAGTTTAGAATAAAATGGAATTGGAAAAACTTACTACCCAACCAAGACTTGAGGTGACAAGTAATGATTGGGAAGCAGTTGGGGAACCGGTATAAAATCCTGGAACAGCTGGGCGGCGGTGGAATGGCCATTGTATATAAAGGCCGGGATACTTTTTTAAACCGCCTGGTAACCATCAAGGTCTTGCGTCCTGAATTCTCATCAGATAAAGAATTCACATGTCGTTTTAGTCGAGAGGCCCGGGCGGTGGCCAGCCTTTCTCACCCTAACATTGTTTCCATTTATGATGTTGGGCATGAAGATGATATTCAGTACCTGGTCATGGAGTATGTGGATGGCGAAGACTTGAAAACCGTTATTCGCCGGGAAGGAGCACTATCACAAGAAAAGGCGGTGCAGATTGCCCTCCAGGTTCTGGAGGCTCTGGAACATGCTCACGAGAATAATATTGTACACCGGGATATTAAACCCCATAATATCCTTATCACAAAAAGCGGGCGGGCAAAATTAACTGATTTTGGAATTGCCCGGGAGGCTACATCTTCAACCGTCACGCAGACCGACACCATTGTAGGGTCCGTACATTACATTTCGCCGGAACAGGCCCGGGGGGAACTGGCAGGTCCTCAATCGGATATTTATTCACTGGGTGTTGTTCTTTACGAAATGCTTACCGGCAGTTTACCTTTTACCGGGAGCAGCCCCATTGCCGTAGCTATTAAACACATTCAAGAAGAACCGGTCCCCCCCTCCCGGCACAATCCCGCTATTCCCCCCGGGTTGGAACAGGTGGTCCTGAGGGCCATGCAAAAAAATCCCCAGTCTCGTTTTGCTTCTGCCAGGGAAATGGCCCGTCACCTCGAGAGCAGTTTTGCCCGGGAGGGGGAAGAGGCCACCCGTCTCATTCCCCTTGATGAAATGGCTACCCAGGTTCTCAAGCCGGTAGGCAAGACCCGCGATAAAGTGACCCGGCGTCGCAGGTTGCGTCCAGTGGGATGGGTGGCCCTGACTTTTCTCCTGCTGGTTTTTTTTGCAGGTGGAACCTTTGCTCTCAACAACTATCTTAAAGGACCTCCTCCAGTAACAGTGCCGTCAGTAATAAACAAGGAGTTGCCTGAGGCCCGGAAGATACTGGCCAATCTGGGATTACAGGTGGCGGTACGCAAAGAACACCATCCGACGATTCCTGAGGGGTATGTGATTGACCAGGATATTGGTCCGGATGATGCTCCGGTAAAACCTCCCCGGGTCATTACCCTGACAGTCAGTCTGGGCCCCGACCTGCGAGAGGTGCCCGACCTGTACCGTCTCCCCCTGGAAGAGGCGCGGATACGTTTGAGTGAAAAGGGGTTGGTCCTGGCTGAACAGGTGCAGAGAGGTTACGATGATAGTGTTCCTCCGGACCTGATTTTTCAACAGTCTCCTGCTGCCGGGCAACGAGTAGCACCCAACACACCAGTTACGGTTTATCTTTCCATGGGGCCAAAACCCAGGCAATCCAAAGTACCCAACCTGATCGGATTGACCGTGGAGCAGGCCCGGGCCAAACTGGCAGAAAATAATTTGAGTATGGATGAAAATGTAGAGTGGGTTGAGAGTACGGATTATTTTCAGAATCAGGTGATAAGCCAGGATCCTGCTCCTGATAGCGTGGTTGACCAGGGGACCTCTATCAAGGTAACGTTAAGCAAGGGACCTGGACCTGTCCCCAGGGAGGTTCTAGTTAAGGTGCCCATTCCCAACGATGGGCAGGCTCACCAGGTTAAAATTGTAATTAATGATATCCGGGGAACAACTTTAGCCTACCTTAACACTCATCAACCGGGGGAGACAGTAATAACTAACGTACGCTATTACGGCCGGGCTATTATTCAGGTGTACCTTGATAATAAGCTGGTAAAAGAGAAACCTCTTCAAGATGGAAAAAATATTGACGATAATTAGGAAAAGAGGGGGACGTAACCGGTAGAAGATGTTACAGGAAGGAACGGTGGTCAAAGCTTACGGTGGACACTATTACATTGCGAGTGGTCGGGAAATCTTCGATTGTACCTTAAGGGGACGATTTCGCCGTGAAAAAAAACAGGTGCTGGTTGGGGACCGTGTTACCTTTCGCCTTGAAGCTCGGGGTTACGGGGTGATCGAAGAGATACATCCCCGGCGGACTACTCTTGTACGCCCGCCAGTGGCCAACGTAGACAGAGCGCTGATTGTCTTCGCGGTAAAGGATCCCGAGCCCAGTACCTTTTTACTGGACCGGTTTCTTACCCAGGCTGAACATGCAGGGGTAAGGCCAGCCATTTGTTTTAACAAAATGGATCTGGGTACGGAACCCGTATCTAATATAATTGGGGCCTACCGCCGTGCGGGTTACCCGGTAGTCTGTACCAGTGCCCTGGATGGTAGTGGCCTTGATGAATTGCGTGTCCTCCTTGAGGGACATATTACTGTATTTGCCGGACCTTCGGGAGTGGGTAAGTCCAGCCTTTTAAATGCTCTGGTGCCCGGTTTGGAATTGAAGACCGGAGAGATCAGTCGCAAATTGGGTCGGGGGCGGCATACTACCAGACATGTGGAGCTCCTGTGCTTGCCCGGTGGGGGACTGGTTGCAGATACTCCGGGGTTTTCCAGCCTGTATTTACCTGAAATGAAACGTGAAGAGCTGGGAGAGTATTATCCGGAATTCTTAACGTATCGTGACGGTTGTCGCTTTACCGGTTGTCTGCATTTCCAGGAACCTGATTGTGCGGTGAAAAAGGCTGTGGAAGCAGGAGAAATTGCAGCCTTTCGCTACGAAAATTATTTGCGACTGCTCAAGGAAGTAATGGAAATGGAGAGGAGATACTGAGTGATTAAAGTAGCACCATCTATTCTCTCAGCAAACTTTGCCTGCCTCTTGCAGGATGTGCGGCGGGTTGAAGAGGCCGGGGCAGATTACCTCCATATTGACGTTATGGATGGTCACTTTGTACCCAATATTACTATCGGGCCACTTGTGGTGGCGGCTCTGCGACCCTACAGCCGGCTCATATTTGACGTTCATTTAATGATCGAAGATCCTGACCGTTATATAGATACTTTTGTGGAAGCCGGGGCAGACCTGATAACGGTACATGTGGAAGCATGCCGGCACCTTCACCGTACGCTGACACGTATCCGGGAAAAAGGGGTGAGGGCGGGGGTAGCCCTCAATCCTGCTACTTCCCCCGACATGCTGGAATATTTACCCGGACTCTTTGACCTGGTGCTGGTCATGACTGTAAACCCGGGATTTGGTGGACAGGCCTTTATTCCCCAGACTATCCCTAAAATACGTAAAATTCGTGACATGCTGGATGTTGCCGGTTTGGATGTGGAAATCCAGGTGGATGGTGGTATCAGTCCTGCCACTGTGCCTCCGGTGGTCCGGGCCGGGGCTACGGTGTTGGTAGCCGGTTCAGCTGTCTTTGGTGCTCCTGATCCAGCAGAAGCTATCAAGGAGATCCGGCAGGCAGCAAAAAGGGGGTGAGAGAATGGCTGTCTGGAAATGCCAGGTGTGTGGGAACATAGTGGAGGCTCGTTGCAAGCCTGGTAAGTGCAAGTCCTGTGGTGCTTCAAAAGATAAACTAATCAAAGAAGCCCAGCCACAGAAGTAGTGCTGGCTGAGTTGAATAGCAGAATCACCCCATTTATCAAAAGTCCCCTGGGTTTAGTATGGTGCGGTGCAAGTTGGTATCGTATCAGGAATTATGAGTGTTATGAGGAAGGGGATAAATTTATGAGTGATGAACAACAGGTGGTAATCTTTCAATTAAACGATCAACAATACGCCTTACCTATTCAAGAAACTCAGGAGATCATTCGCATGACTGATATTACCAGGGTACCAAACACCAAAAGCTACGTCGAAGGGATAATAAATCTCAGAGGTAGCATCGTTCCGGTTATTGACCTTAACAGGCGCCTGGACTTACCTGTACGGGGTTATACCGATGCAACCCGGATTATTGTGGTTGAGTATGAAGGGCAAAAAGTGGGTATGATAGTTGATAATGTATTGGAAGTAGGTCGTTACACCGCTGATGAGATGGAACCGCCTGCCGTGGCGGGGGATAACATGGAGTTCCTCCGGGGGGTAATTAAAAAAGGGGATCGTCTGTGGCTCCTGCTCAACCTGGGTCGGGTTTTGTAAGAAGGTATTTTGGGTTTCTTCAAGGGCTACAAGGCGGCCTTTTTTAAAGCCTTGATTTAACGAGTTTTTCTGGTGAGCAATTAACATTAAAGAGGTGTTTTGGTTGTCCAGCCGGGAAGAACTGCGTTCCCGCCTCCTGGGGATAGATGGTCGTGGCTATGGTGCTTATAAGTCCATTGCCGGCAGCTATACGTTCGGGTATTACACTCTATTTATTGACCATGTACAAAGCGATCCCTTTGCACCCCCAAGCAGGCTGAGAGTGCGGGTAGAGCAGCGTTTGGCCGGTTTCCCGCCCGAACTTTATTCTACCACTCCCCGGAGAATTGCCCTGGAGGATTTCCTGGTGCGCCAATTTGGCCAGGCAATCAGCCGCTATAGCCGGGGACACCGGGGTACCGGTAAAAGCGGCCTTATTACTGTTGCACATTGTGGCCAGGAAATTCTCGAACGTACCGGGGCAGTTGTGAATAAGCAATATGTGGAAGTCCGTTTTAACCTTGGTATGCCTGCCCGGGGCCGTACTATTGCTGCACGGGAAGCGATGTGCATCTTCTTTGAAGAGATTCCTGCAATTGTAAACAACTCCTTGTTTTATAAAACCCTGGATGCATCGGCTTTAAAAAAACAGGTGGAGCTGGTGGAAGACCAGAAGTTTTTAAGAGCCAGCCTTGATGAACGGGGCCTGGTGGCTTTTGTAGCCAACGGCTCCATCCTGCCCCGGGAAAGCGGTGTAAGCGACCGCCCTCTGACCAGGGGCCGGGTAATTCCCTTTCAATCTCCACCTGAACTGGAGGTTTCTTTCGAGTTGCCCAATCGCGGTACGGTGACCGGCATGGGTATTCCCAGAGGAATCACTCTCATTGTTGGAGGGGGTTACCATGGGAAATCCACCCTTTTGCGGGCTCTGGAACGGGGTGTCTACAACCACATTCCTGGAGACGGGCGGGAACTGGTGATAACCGTGGGTGACGCAGTTAAAATTCGGGCTGAGGACGGCCGTAGCGTGGAAAAGGTGGATATCAGCCCCTTTATCAACAATTTGCCTCATGGCCAGGATACCCGGTCTTTTTCTACGGAAAACGCCAGTGGCAGCACATCACAAGCGGCAAATATAGTGGAGGCCCTGGAAGCAGGGACCCGGCTCTTGCTTTTGGACGAAGATACCAGCGCGACCAATTTCATGATCCGGGATGGTCGTATGCAGGAGCTGGTTGCCAAGGAACATGAACCCATAACCCCCTTTATTGATCGGGTCCGCCAGCTTTACGAACACCTGGGGGTCTCTACCGTCCTGGTGGTAGGCGGTTCGGGGGATTATTTTGCGGTGGCCGACCGGGTTATTATGATGCAGAATTATATCCCCATGGATGTCACCCGGCGGGCCAGGGAGATCGCTTTTCGTCACCGGGATGAACGCCGGGTGGAAGCTGTCGGAACTTTTAACCGCATTACTTACCGTATTCCTTTGCCTGTCTCCTTTACCCTCGAGGAACGGGCCAGAGTTAAAGCGCGGGGTACCGATGAAATTATCTACGGCCATATGGATATCGACATGCAGAATGTGGAGCAACTGGTTGACCCTGCTCAATTACGTGCCATAGCTGAAATCATCAGGTATGCGGCCAAGAACTATATTGACGGAAAACGAACCTTGAGAGAGGTAGTCCTGGCAGTGATGGAGGATATAGATAAAGAGGGGTTGGATGTTGTGTCCCCCTTTAAAGGTCAGCACCCGGGGGATTACGCCCGCCCCCGGGTGCAGGAAATTGCTGCTGCTATCAATCGTTACCGTCGCTTAAAAGTGTGCCAGCTGTTATAATTAATCACAGCCATGGCAGCAACTGCAGCTTTCGCTGGGACAAGAATGCTGGCTGCCGGAAATGGCTTCGCTAATGATCTGGTTAATTTCTTCCAGTAACTGTTCGAAAGTCTGTTGAGCACGGAAGAATTCCGTGATCAAAGGGTTATCGAGCATGCGCTTTTCCAAATCTTCCACTTCAGCCTTCTGGCTTTCGGTAAGTTCCAGACCCCGGCTCTGGATCATTTGCAGGAAACGCTGTTTGTGATGAAATTCATCAATTATTTGTTTGGCGGTAGGGTCCTGCAACATGGCCTGTTGAGCCTGGATCATGGCTGTCAACTCATGTGAATGGGCTATCTCTTCTCCCAGTTCCCGGGCCTTTGCAATTACAGACACATCAATCACCTCCAATCCAGGGAAATATTTGATTATACCGTCGCCGCCAACTTGCCTTCCAGGTGGGTAAGGCGAGCTCCGGTAATAGTTACATTCACAAGTTGTCCGGTGAGGGTTCTGGAGCCGGGGAAAATCACCAGGCGGTTGGTTCTGGTGCGGCCGCTCATCATTTCAGGGTTCGTTTTACTTTCGCCTTCTACCAGAATTTGCTCCACCCGGCCAACAAAGGCCTGGTTGCGAGAGAGGGTGATTTCATTCTGTCTCTCGATTAGCTTCTGAATCCTCTCGCTTTTTATTTCATCGGGTATCTGTTCAGGTAAACGTGCAGCTGGAGTACCCGGACGCGGGTTATATACAAAGGTAAAAGCTCCGTCGAAACACACCTTTTCCACCAGGTCCATGGTCTGGGCGAAATCTTCTTCCGTTTCACCGGGGAACCCTACCATGATATCAGTGGTTATGGCTACGCCGGGTATGGTGTGGCGAATGCGCTCGACCAGATCCAGGTAGTAGTCCCGATCATAACCACGGTTCATGAGCTTCAGGATGCGGTTGCTGCCAGCCTGTACGGGTAAATGTATGTGTTCGCATACCTTGGGACAGCTGGCAATGGTATCAATCAATTCCTGGGTAAAATCCCGGGGATGGGAAGTGGTAAAACGAATGCGCCATAGACCCGGGATCTGGTCCACTTCTCTTAACAGGCGGGCGAAGCTGGTTGGTTCAGGCAAATCTTTGCCATAAGAGTTTACATTCTGCCCCAAAAGAGTAACTTCGCGGTAGCCTTCTTGTACCAGCTGGCGAATCTCGTTAAGGATGTCTTCCTGGCGGCGGCTGCGCTCGCGCCCGCGTACGTATGGTACGATACAGTAAGTGCAAAAGTTATTGCAGCCGTACGTAATATTTATCCACGCCTTTACCCTGGAGGCACGGCGCATGGGCAGATTTTCGACGATCTCACCGGCCTGCTCCCATACTTCCATCACTCTTTCACCGCACTCCCGGGCCTGTAAAAGGAGTTCGGGGAGGCGATGCAAGTTATACGTACCAAGGATAAGATCCACCTGGGGAAAACGGTTTTTAATTTTGCGGGCGACTCCTGGTTGCTGGGTCATGCATCCGGCAATGCCAATAATCAGGTTGCGTTTTTTATTCTTTAAGTCTGCCAGGCGCCCCAAAAGACCGTAGATTTTATTTTCGGCCGTTTCCCGTACACAGCAGGTGTTAACCAGTATTACATCAGCTTCATCAGTACTGGTAGCCGGTTCGTAGCCCATGGATTCGAGCATGCCGGCCATGACTTCCGAGTCATGGTCGTTCATCTGGCAACCGAATGTAATAACTTCATAGGTAGGTATTTTCCCCTTCATACCTGCTCCCTTCCTATCACTCCTCGTATTATATCTTATTTGGTGTCCCGGTGCAAACTTATTTTCTTGAGGGTTTTTGTGACTGGATACCGGGACCGGGTTTTCCTTTTGCCTGGCAGTTCTTTGTGTTATAATGGTGCCCAGGAGGGGATTACTGGTGTCCTATACCCCCATGATGAAGCAGTATTTGCAGATTAAGCAGAATTATCAAGACGCTATACTTTTTTTTCGTCTTGGGGATTTTTACGAAATGTTTTTTGATGATGCCCTGGTAGCCTCTCGTGAATTGGAAATTACCCTTACCGGCAGGGATGCAGGGGCAGCCGGCCGGGTACCTATGTGCGGGGTACCTTATCACGCTGCAGAAACCTATATTGCCCGTTTAATTGAACGGGGTTACAAGGTGGCAATTTGTGATCAGGTCGAGGATCCGGCTGATGCAAGAGGAATCGTAAGGCGGGAAGTGACCCGGGTAATCACTCCCGGCACGATTATGGAATGCCTGGAGGAAAGGAAACATAATTTTCTGGCGGCTATAGTTGTAAAAGGAAATGCTTACGGTCTGGGCGTGGTGGATGTAACAACGGGTCTGTTCATGGTTACCCAGCTAAGTGACCGGGATGCGCTGATGGATGAACTAACCCGTCTTGAGCCGGCCGAAATTCTCCTGCCGGATATATCCTTTTACCGGGAGCTGGCCGGGGTCGTTAAGGCCCGTCTGCCCAAGGTGGTTGTGTCATTCTGGAATCCGGCTGCCTTTGAGCGGAGTGAAGCGGTCCGGAGCTTACAGGAACAACTGGGACCGGGTTGGATGCGGTCCGATTTAAGTGACCTGCCTCTGGCTGTCCTTTGTGCGGGAGGGATATTAAATTACCTTAAGGCTACCCAGAAACGGCAATTGGGCCAGATTAATCGGGTGGAAATATACAGTACGGGTCAGTACATGCACCTGGACGGGGTCACCCGGCGCAATCTGGAGTTAACCAGTTCCTTAAGGGACGGATCTCGCTGGGGTACTCTTCTATGGGTACTTGATCATACGGTGACGGCTATGGGCGGGCGTTTGTTGAAGTCCTGGATCGAGCGTCCCCTGCTGGATGTGCAGGCTATTCGTGCCCGTCAGGATGCAGTGGAGGAACTGGTTAATGATAATCTTGCCCGTCAGGAACTAAAGCATTTTTTAAAGTCCGTCTACGATTTGGAGAGGTTGGCATCACGGATAGTCTACGGTACCGCCGGTCCCCGGGATTTGCTTGCCTTAAAAAATTCACTGTCCGTTTTGCCGCAGGTTAAGAAGGTGCTATGCATTCGAAGGGCTCTCCTGTGGCAGGAAATATGTGGAAAGCTGGATTGTTTGGAAGATGTCGTACAACTTTTAAATGAAGCTATTGATGTTGATCCCCCTGCCGGAACGCGGGAGGGGGGTATTATCCGGGAGGGATATCATCCCGAAGTGGACCGCTTGCGTCAGGCCAGCCGGGAGGGCAAAAACTGGTTGTCCCAGCTGGAGGCCCGGGAAAAAGAGCGTACCGGTATCCGCTCCCTGAAGGTGGGCTTTAATAAGGTATTTGGTTATTACCTTGAGGTAACCCGTCCCAACCTTGAACTTGTGCCCCCCGATTACATACGCAAGCAGACCCTGGCGGGGGCGGAGCGTTTTATTACACCTGAATTAAAAGAGCTTGAAGAACAGATTCTGGGTGCGGAGGAAAGGCTTGTCCAGCTGGAATACCGTTTATTTACTGAAATAAGGGAGAAGGTGGCTTCCGAGGTTAAGCGTATCCAGCAGGCAGCAGGGGCTCTGGCCTTTACCGATGCACTCCTTTCCCTGGCCGAGGCAGCGGTTAAGGGAAATTATGTCCGTCCCGAGGTAAACGATGGTTTCCGCATTACCATCCGGGAGGGTCGTCATCCGGTGGTGGAACAGGTGCTTGAGCCGGGGGAATTTGTACCCAACGACGTCGATCTGGGGGACGATACCCGCTTGATCCTTCTAACCGGACCTAATATGGCAGGCAAGAGCACCTATATGCGTCAGGTGGCCCTGCTGGTATTGATGGCCCAGCTGGGTAGCTTTATTCCTGCTGCCTACGGAGAAATAGGTGTTGTAGACCGTATCTTTACCCGGGTGGGAGCCAGTGATGACCTGGCTGCAGGGCAGAGCACCTTTATGGTGGAGATGAGCGAATGCCAGGTAATTGTGAGGGCGGCCACGCCCCGTAGCCTGATCATCATGGACGAGGTGGGGAGGGGTACCAGTACCTACGATGGCATCAGTATTGCCAGGGCACTGGTGGAATACATTGTGTCCCGCATCGGTGCCCGTACTCTCTTCTCAACCCATTATCATGAATTGACTGAACTGGATATCTTGCCAGGAGTCAAGAATTTTACTGTTGCCGTGGAAGAAAAAGGAGAAGAAGTGATTTTCCTGCGTAGAGTCCGTCCCGGGCGTGCGGACCGAAGCTACGGTATCCAGGTGGCCCGCCTGGCAGGATTACCCCTGGAGATCCTGCGCAGGGCTGAAGAAATACTGCACGAACTGGAGCACCGCAGAAAAGAGGGATTTGTTAATTCTTTACCTGGTGACCTTCCTGTTCAAAGGGAAGAAAAGACTGAGCTTACCGGTCATCCCATCCTGGAGGAACTGGTAAAACTTGATCTGTGGCAAATGACTCCACTTGAGGCTCTTAATACCCTTGCTGTCTGGCAGCGCAGTTTAAAAAACGGTGTCAAGTTGGCAGTTGGGTCACGGTAGTTTGAAAGTGTTTATCCTTGGAAGAAGATTTCGGTAGGGGGTGAATCTTTCCCGTGTATATAGGCATAGATGTAGGAGGAACCTGTACTGATGCAGTTCTCCTGGATCGGGGTCTGGTCCGGGCCATAGCCAAAGTGCCCACCCGGGAGGACTTGTTATCCTCCCTTTTGGAAGCACTGGACGAAATTATGAAGGGAATAGATGGAGAACTGGTCGAACGGGTGGTTTTCAGCACCACTGTTATTACAAATTTAATTGCTGAGAAAAAATATGATCCTGTGGGCTTGATCCTCATGCCCGGGCCTGGCTTAAGTCCCAGCCTGTACCGTTTCCCTACCGACACATATATCGTCCAGGGTGCTATTGACTACCGGGGGCGGGAGATTATTCCCCTTCGTCTGGCTGAGGTGGACCAGGCGGCTGCGGAACTGGCTGCCAAGGGTTATCGTAAGGTGGCTGTAGTGGGCAAGTTTTCATGCCGCAACCACCGCCATGAAAAGGAAGTGGCTGCCCGTGTGCGATGGAACTACCCCGGCTGGCATGTGGAGATGGGACATCAGGTGGCCGGTCAATTGAACTTTCCTCGCCGTGTGGTTTCCACTTATCTAACCTGTGCTACCCGCGAGAAGTACGAGTTTTTTGTCCGTTCCGTTCAGAAGGCCATTACGCAACGGGGAATAAAGGGTGCCATCTTTATTCTTAAGGCCGACGGTGGTACCCTGCCCCTGGAGAGTTCCCTGGAAGTCCCTGTGGAAACCATTTTTAGCGGGCCTGCTGCCAGTACGCTGGGAGTTCAGGCGTTGACGCCACCGGGGGAAACAGCAGTAGTGGTTGATATCGGCGGTACCACCACTGATCTGGCTCTGATTTTGAGCGGTCAACCCCTTTTAGCTTCCCGGGGAGCGCAGGTGGATGATATGCTCACTCATGTGCGGGCACTGGCGGTAAAATCGGTGCCTGTAGGAGGAGATAGTGTTGTCGAAAGGGTGGGGAAGGACATTATTATTTATTCCGAGCGACTCGGTGCGCCCTACTGCCTGGGCGGTCCCCTGCCCACGCCTACCGATGCCTTGAGGGCGCTTGGATTAACCAGACTTGGAGATCTTGATAGGGCGCGGGAAGCCATGCAGATGCTGGGTGAACCTTTGCGGCTCTCCGTTGCCGAAGTGGCCAGCCGGGTGACCACACGGGTGATTGAAACCATTACCCGGGAGATTGAAGCCATGTTTTCCCGCTGGGAGCAGGAGCCGGCTTACCGGGTCTGGGAAGTACTGCAGAAAAAGAAAGTACGTCCCAGTACCGTGGTAGGTGTAGGCGGTGGGGCAGCTGGCTTTGTTTCTCAGATTGCTGCCCGTTTGGGTTGTTACCCGGTGATCCCGCCCTACGCGCCGGTAGCCAACGCCATAGGAGCGGCGGTAGCCCGGCCCACCTTGCAGGTAACCTTAAGGGCTGATACGGAACAGGGTATTTACATCATCCAGGAAGAAGGTTACCAGGGGAGGATCACCGGGCGTTCGTTCAATGAGGAAAAAGCTCTGGAACTGGCCAAAGAGTGGCTGCGCAAGCGGGCGGCCCGTCACGGGCTTGAGGACATAGAGGGGTTGGAGGTTACCAGGCGGGAAGTATTCAACATGGTGCGGGATTGGGTTACGGTCGGCCGTTTAATTGACGTGACCGTACAAACCCGGCGGGGGATTCTATACCATGTGGGAGCGGGGGGTCGCCATGAAAAATAAGAAAACCGGTCTGGTATTCTTCCCGGCCTTTGACTGGGCCATCTCACCTACCCATCCGGAACGGGAAGAACGTCTCTTGTATACGCGGGATCAAATCTTTGAAGAAGGAGTTCTGGATCTTCCGGAAATAGAGGAATACGCCCCCCGCCTGGCTACTATTCACGACATTGCCCGGGTACATTTTTGTGTTCCGCGGGTACAAAACCAGGTTACCGAAGCACATCTTATTGCTGCTGGTTCAGCCACCCTCCTGGCGGATGCCATCATGAATGGAGAATTGAAGAACGGTTTTGCGCTGGTACGTCCTCCAGGACACCATGCCATGAGGGTGGTCCATGGCAACAGGGGGTTCTGCAATATAAACAATGAAGCCGTTCTGGTGGAATATCTTCGCCGTCATCATGGTATTAAGCGTGTTGCGATTGTAGATTCGGACGTACATCACGGTGATGGTACTCAGGATATCTTTTATCACGATCCCGACGTTTTGTTTATTTCCTTTCACCAGGATGGGCGGACCATTTACCCGGGGACGGGGTTTCCCAATGAACTGGGTGGGCCTGGGGCATATGCCCGAACCATAAATATTCCCCTCCCACCGGGACTGGGAGATGAGATCTTTCATTATGTTGTGGATAATCTGATCTTACCGATTCTGGAAGACTTTCAACCGGAATTTATTATCAACTCGGCAGGTCAGGACAATCATTTTACCGATCCGCTGGGCAGCATGCGTTTTACAGCCAGAGGTTATGCGGAATTTACTCGCAAGCTTAACCCGCACCTGGCAGTACTGGAAGGTGGTTATGCGATTGAAACGGCCCTTCCCTATGTCAACCTGGCCATCCTGTTGGCCCTGGCAGGCCATGACTATTCCAATGTGCGTGAACCCCAGGGGCCAGGGATGATGCAGGAAAACCAGGAACGGGTAGCCCGGGTAAAGCGGGTGGTAGAGCAGTTGCGGAATGTGTGGGAAAACAGGGACCGGGCAGACCTGGATAAAATCTTTGGTACAGGACCTTTCTTCCAGCGTCGAAAACATATTTATTATGATACAGATTACATTGAAGAGGAACAGCTGGAGAGAGTACGCCGCTGCCCTAATTGTCCCGGTTATATAACAATCGATTCCCGTGCCGATCATGGTTACGGCCACCCCAGCAGGGTATTCTGCGTGTCCATACCGTTTACGGCCTGTGGGACCTGCCAAGGTGAGGCCTACGATGCTTACGAACAGGCCCGGAAGATTGAGCAATACCAGTTTATTTATCTACAGGATAAGTCTACCGATACTTTCCTGGCCTTTGACCGGGAAAAGAGCCGGGAGTGGGTCTCAGAGGGCCCAAAGGTGGGGGAATAATAATTGCCGAAGATTGTTATTCTGGATGAAGTTACGGCCAACCAGATTGCTGCCGGCGAGGTGGTGGAAAGACCAGCCTCGGTAGTTAAAGAACTGGTGGAGAATTCTCTGGATGCAGGGGCTACTGCCATCTCGGTGGAGATCGAACAGGGTGGTCTTACCCGAATTGTGGTACGGGACAATGGCTGTGGTATGGATGAGGAGGACGCGCAGCTTGCACTCCTGCGCCATGCCACCAGTAAAATACGTGGACCGGCGGATCTTTTCCGTATTACCACCTTAGGCTTTCGGGGGGAGGCGTTGCCAAGTATAGCCGCGGTAAGCAGGATGACGCTGAAAACACGCCCCGCCTATGCCGACCGCGGGACTTTTGTGCAGGTGGAAGGTGGTAAAGTAATTAAGAGCGGCCCTGCTGCCCTGGCTCCGGGAACGATAGTTACCGTGGAAGACCTTTTTTACAATACCCCGGCCAGGAAAAAATATATGAAGACGCCCGGTACCGAGGGGGGTGTAGTGGGGGATTATGTGTTCCGTCTGGCACTGGCCCGGCCGGAGGTAGCCATACGGTTCACCCATAATCGACGCCGAATTTTTGCTTCCCCGGGAACCGGAAAACTGCTGGATGTCATAGCTTCTTTTTACGGTCCCGAACTGGCCCGGGAAATGCTTCTCGTAGATGATAGTTCGCGGGATTGGTTACGGATAAAAGGTTATGCCGGGCGGCCTACTATGCACCGCAACAATCGCCGACAGATTGTTGTATTAATAAACGGACGATACGTTTACAGTCCTTCGGTTGCAATGGCTGTATGCGAGGCTTATCATACTCTTTTACCTGCAGGCCGTTATCCTGTGGCTGTGATTTCCCTTTCCATTATACCGGAACTGCTGGATGTCAATGTTCATCCGGCCAAGCTGGAAATCCGGCTGGCCCGGGAAAAGGAAGTTTCTGAGGCTGTTACCCGCGCCGTCCGGGAGTCCCTGGTGGGCAACCGGCTGGTTATTCCAGGAGCGGTACTGCAGGGAAGTGAATCTGTCTCGCGGAGGGAGACCGGCGGAAGGTATTATATAAAGTCCATACAACAGGAAGATGGGCCCATTTTGTGGAGGGAGGGGGACTTGCCACAGGTATCCCGCTCTTCCCGTTCGGATCCCGGGAGGGATCAGGTTTTGTTCTCAGACCATCCTGAGGGTTCCCTTCTTTCGGCCAATGGGGAGGGTTACGTGGCCGAAATTGCGCCGGTTTATGACCAGGCCGGATCCTCCTTTCCAGCAGTGGAGTATCTGGGCCAGCTGATGCCGACCTATCTTTTGGCTACGGGGCCGGAAGGCCTGTATATCATTGACCAGCATGCAGCTCACGAACGTGTGCTATATGAGAAATACCTGGCTGCGCTTGCTGGCGGAATAGCTTCTCAGATGCTTGTGCTGCCAGTAAATGTTTTTCTTACCCACCGGGAAGCTCGCCTTTTGGAAGATCATCA
The DNA here is from genome assembly GCF_049701015.1 of Desulfofundulus sp. Lineage (NCBI taxonomy): Bacteria > Bacillati > Bacillota > Clostridia > Eubacteriales > Peptococcaceae > Desulfofundulus > Desulfofundulus sp. Next base: position 407 of record NZ_JBNATZ010000016.1, on the reverse strand, counting down.
GGAATTTCTTGCTTCCCTTGGGTTTTTACTGGATTTCTTCAGCCAGGATACAGTGGTGGTGCGGGGACTCCCACCGGATTTTCCGCCGGGAGAAAGTGAATCTTACTTGCGGGACATAACTGGTTACCTGGATGCACCGGGACGCTCGCCATCCCGGGAAGACCTGGTGCATCACCTGGCGGCTCAGGCTGCCTGCCGGGCAGCAATAAAAGCCGGGGAAGGATTATCCGGGGTGGAGGCCAGGTCTCTTTTGAAACAATTGTCGGCAGCCGGAAATCCTTTCACCTGTCCTCATGGCAGGCCCACGATTATTCATGTTTCCCACCAGGAACTGGCTCAACGCTTTAAACGTTCCTAGACGAGGTGGTTTTTTTGTCGGCCGTGTGCGTGGTTACCACGGGCCACCG